>JAFPXW010000435.1 GCA_017394565.1 Oscillospiraceae bacterium
ACGGCTGCCGTAAGCTCAGCCCCGGCTGTGCAAATTGCTATGTTTACCGCAGAGATGAGAGCATTGGCAAGGATGCCTCTGTCATTGCCAAAACCGGAGACTACGACCTGCCGCTGAAAAAGAACCGGAAAGGTCAGTATAAACTGACAGCAGAGAACGGCGTCGTATTCACTTGCATGACATCGGATTTTTTTCTGGAGGAAGCCGATGACTGGCGGCAGGGCTGCTGGGATATGATCCGGCTGCGGCAGGATCTGAAATTTCACATCATCACCAAGCGGATCGACCGTTTTGCAGAATGTCTGCCGCCCGATTGGGGCGACGGCTTGGAAAACGTGACGATTTGCAGCACCTGCGAAAATCAGGACAGAGCCGACTACCGGCTACCGATCTTTCTCGACCTGCCCATCCGGCACCGGGAGATCATCTGCGAGCCCATGCTTGAGGAGATCGACCTGTCCGATTATCTTACTTTCGGCAAGATCGAACACGTCACCTGCGGCGGTGAATCCGGAGAAACCGCAAGGCGATGCGATTTTCGGTGGATCCAGGAAGTGAGGAGAGCCTGCGTCCGATGCGGTGTGCCGTTCACATTCAAGCAGACCGGGACGATGTTCGTCAAGGATGGCAAGGTCTACCGCATCGAACGAAAATTGCAGATGGCACAGGCCAAAAAATCCGGATACAGCTACACGCCCGGCACCGGCTGCGCGGATGCGATCCGCTATCAGCTGCCGGATCGGAGAGAGCTGTTCCGCAGACTTGGTGCGTCCGATTTCCGAAGCCGTTTTCATCTGACCGAACAGGACAAAGCGTATGTCCGTGAAAAGGGCCTGGACACGATATACCGCCATGCATGGGATTTTGTCGAAAAACGGCTTTCCGCGGAAAATCCTGCCAACGACGGGAAACAGACGCCGATGAAGGGACATCCGGTGTTCCTTGCACAGCACGCGACAGCCTGCTGCTGCCGGGGATGTCTGGAAAAATGGCACCGCATCCCTTCCGGAAAAGTGCTGAACCATGCGGAAAAAGCCTATATTACTGACGTTCTGATGGACTGGATCGTGAAGGAATGTCAGGATTGAATACAGAAGCAAAACGCAGCCGGAGGTCACGCATCGGCTGCGTTTTGCTACTAATTTCCCACGGAAATCCATTTTTAAGAGAATCCATGCAAATGTTGTATAAAACGTTCAAGGCAAGCGGGTGGAGTGTGCGTAGCACCCTCCATAGATAGCCCCCTCCCTGGGGAGAGGGAAGAAACACGCCTGTTTTTCTAACAGAACCTGAAAATTGATTTCCGTGCTAATTTCCGAAAAGCTATTGACAAAACGTGAAAGATGTTGTATAATGATAGTGAAATTGAATTGCATATACAAGGGATTGGAAATGATGCTCTTGGATATGGGCAGGTTTTGGGATTGATGCAAATGATTTTCACGCATGGGAGGCATACATGAAATTTGCAGAAAAGCTCCGGGCACTCCGGATGCAGCAGCATAAAACACAGCGCGAAGCAGCGGAAGCCTGCGGCATTTCGTTGCGGACATACATCTCTTATGAACAGGATGGCCGTTATCCGCGCAACCGCGAGATCTACGATAAGCTGGCAGCGTTTTACGGCGTGGAGAAAAACTACCTGATGACCGAGGATGAGACATTTGTTGCGGATGCAGCAGGCCAGTTCGGAGCCCGCGGAAAACGGCAGGCGGAACAGCTTGTGGCAGAACTAACGGGCTTATTTGCCGGCGGCGAGCTGTCCGAAAGCGACCGCGATGCTGTGATGATCGCCTTGCAGAAGGCTTACTTCGACTGCAAAAAGGAAAACCAGAAATATGGTCGTAAAAAGGCGAAAAAGGGTGAGGACGAGTGATCGATTCGCAGGGGATTTACACGAAAGCTCGGTCGCTCACACAGCGTTTCGGAACGAATGATCCTGTCCGGCTCGCGAAGGAGATGGGGATCATGGTCTATGATGTTCCTGATCTGACAGAGCTGCTCGGAATGTATGTCTACCGATGGAAAAGCCGCATCATTCTGATGAATCCTAACGTCAATGACACGCTCTACCGGATGGTGCTGGCGCACGAGATCGGGCATGACCAGCTGCACCGGGAACTGGCAGCAAACGGCGATCTCCAGGAATTTGAGTTGTTCAATATGACCGATACGACTGAGTACGAGGCCAACGCCTGTGCGGCGCACATTCTCATTGACGATGGCGAGATGATGGAACTGCTCCGGAATGGCTATGATCTTGTCCAGGCAGCAAGTTCCCTCCGCGTCAACATCAACCTGCTGCTCATCAAAACGCAGGAAATGCGGCGCATGGGCATGGATCTGCATCTGCCCTTTGATCCGGATGCGCGTTTTTTCCGGAATACCCGGTATTAATACGAATCTTTAACCGAACCAATGAAAATCTTTACCGCTTTCCTATCGCAGCGAACGCCTATCGACAAATCTTTTCATCGAATCGTATAAGCTGGAGGTGAGGACATGGCCGTGTACATTTGCATTGATTTAAAGAGCTTTTACGCTTCTGTCGAGTGCGTGGAGCGAAAGCTTGATCCGCTGAAAGCCAACCTTGTGGTCGCCGATCCGACTCGCACGGAAAAGACCATCTGTCTTGCCGTGTCCCCTGCCCTGAAGGCGATCGGTATCCCCGGAAGGCCGCGGCTTTTTGAAGTCATTCAGAAGGTCGAGGCCGAGAACCGCAGGCGTTTGTCCCATGCGCCGTATCATGCCTTTTTCGGCGAATCGCATGATGCCGACGAGCTTGCCCGTGATCCGGAGCTGAAACTGACTTACGTCATTGCGCCGCCGCAGATGCGCCGCTACATGGAGGTCAGTTCCCATATTTATGAAATTTACTTGCGCTATATTGCGCCGGAGGATATCCATGTCTACTCGATCGACGAGGTTTTCATGGACGTGACGGGCTATCTGAATGCGTATCACTGCACCGCGCACGAACTTGCGATCAGGCTCATCCGCGAGGTCCTGAAGGAAACCGGCATTACGGCAACTGCCGGTGTCGGAACGAATCTGTATCTTGCGAAAGTCGCCATGGACATCGTTGCGAAGAAAATGCCTGCGGACAAGGACGGCGTCCGCATCGCAGAACTGGACGAAATGTCCTACCGCAAGGAGCTTTGGGATCACAAACCGCTGACCGACTTCTGGCGTGTGGGCGCTGGAATCTCCCGGAAGCTTGAATCGCTGATGATCTACACGATGGGCGATCTGGCGCGATTTTCGCTGACCGGCGAAAATAAATTATTCAAGCTGTTCGGTGTGAATGCCGAACTCCTCATCGACCACGCCTGGGGCTACGAGCCATGCACGATGGAGGCCATCAAATCCTACCGTCCGGAGGGGCACAGCATTTCACAGGGGCAGGTGCTTTCCTGCCCATATACTGCCGAAAAAGGCAGGCTCATCTGCCGTGAAATGACGGATATGCTCACGCTCGATCTCGTGCGGAAAGGACTTGTCACCGATCAGATTGTGCTGACGGTCGGTTATGACAGCACAGGGATCCCGGAGGATTACGATGGAAAACTGGAACGCGATCACTACGGCAAGGTCGTCCCGAAATCTGCCCATGGTTCGATCAATTTAGGGCGGCAGACGGCTTCGACCAAGCTGATCGTGGAGGCTGCCATGGCGCTTTACGACCGGATCGTGGACAGGGATCTGATGGTGCGGCGGATGTATGTCGTGGCAAACCATGCGATTCCTGAGTGCGATGCTACGGCGGAAGCGCCGGTGCAGTTCAGCTTGTTTGATGACGTGGAGTAAGTGGAGCGGCAGCAGGCAAAGCAGCAGGAATTTCTCGAACAAGAGCGGAATTTGCAGGAAACGCTGCTATCTCTCAAAGGAAAATACGGCAAAAACGCTGTTCTCAAGGGCATGAATTTCATCGGGGGCGCGACAGCGCGGGAACGCAACAGCCAGGTAGGAGGTCACAGAGCATGAGCGCTTACAATGATATGATGCTTCTGCCGAGATTTGAACCGCGGAATCACCGGAGAATGGGGATCTCTGCCCGTGCTGCACAATTTGCGCCATTTGCGGCGCTGACGGGATTTGACGAGCAGATCGGCGAGACTGCGCGGCAGACAGATGCACAGCACATTCTTACCGAGGACGAGATGGCAGCGCTCAATCAGGCGCTTGTCTGGCTTCTGGAGCATGAGTCGGAAAAACCGCTTGTCACGGTGGTTTATTTTCAGCCGGATGCGTTCAAGCAAGGCGGCGCGTATCTGACGTATTGCGGACACTTGCGTTTTTTTGACGAAGCGGAGGGGCTTTTGAAATTCACGGACGGCACCGTGATCGCCGTTCGCGCCATACAGCATCTATATCTGAGAAAGGAGTCGCATGAAATTATTTGAACATCCTAAAACGCTCCCGATCCCGGCACCGTTCTCCGCAGAGGACGTTCGGATCGAAGCGAGTACCTGCACAGGAGAACGCACCATCGGATTTTACGACAGATCCGCCAGACAGCTGCGTTATGCGGAGTTGGTGCGGACGGAACAGGATATTATGGATTTTTGCCGAAAATACGGGATTCCATCTATTGATCGATCATAAACAGGAGGTTATTATGCTAATCCTTGCATCTCATTCTTTTTATCAAACGAGTGTCGCGCAAAAAATCTGCAAGCTGCTACCCGACTGTTCGGGTAAAATGCTGCTCATCGGGCTGGCGATGGACGATGACTATGCGCCCCGGATCCTGGCACGCGAGATCAATGCTGCGGTGATGTCCGGCTTCAATCGGGAAAACATCACTGTTTTTGACGAAAAATCGCCAGAATCTGCTATGCAGCAGGATTACGACTATATTGCAGTCCTCGGCGGGAATACATTCCGGCTGCTGCATTTTGTGCGCAAATACGGGCTGGACAGCTTCATCAGGGAGCAGGTCGCGAAGGGCGCACATTACCTTGGTTTTTCCGCAGGCGCATATCTGGCGTGTCCGGATGTGGAATACGTCGTGGGACTGGACGATAACCTGCGCATCCTTGACGGAAACTTCAAGGCTTTAGGATTGACACAGGATTATGTTCTATGCCATTTCGAGGAGGATGACCGGCACGACACGCGGAAGCTTGTCGAGATTCGGCGGCAGCTTGGCAAACAGGCGCTCGTCCATCCGATCCGGATGGACGAGGTGCTGACAGATCCATGATGTCAGAGGCTGATCCCCAAAAAAGTCCAGAGATTTCATTTTTTTACAATGTGCTGCGCGAGTCCATTGATGTAAATAGGCGTCAGTTCCGCTTGGATCAGCGGTCTTGCGTAGGATAGAAACGCCGGCAGCATATCGGTACGGTTCTCGTTGATCCAGTCAACGGGAACCTTTTTTTCGTAATTCGCAACGTCCTTGATCTCCACAAGCTTCGTCGTACACTGATACGGATCGTCGGAAAGCCGCTCCAATGCGACCATCTTTGCGGTTTCGCCCTCAAAGGCTGCCTTAGCAGCCGCACCGCCGACCTGAAACGCCTCTGTAATATCAGTCCGGCTGGCCAGATGCGCACCACAGCGCTGCAGGATGGACAGCTCCACCGCACGAGTTCTCGTCGGGAAATTTCTGGCGACCAGATTGGAGAGATACCGCGCTGTGCCGGTCAGGTTGATGTGCCCGAATGCATCTGTCGTCCTGTGATCGTCGGAAAGCTCGCAGACAAATCTGCCGTCCGGAAGCTTGACGCCTTCAGAAACTGCGATCACGATCGAGCGCTTCTCACGCTGCATGGCTTCCACCTTC
>JAFPXW010000436.1 GCA_017394565.1 Oscillospiraceae bacterium
TGCCGCGTTCACGCTCGAACAGAACGGACAGCGTTCTTCCGATGCAGGCGCGGAGGAATTCCTCCTGCAGCGCCCTCCCAGAGGCGCTCAGCGCGTCTGCACGGGCCTTCTTGATGTCCTCCGGGATCTGATGGGGGTAGTCTGCGGCAGGCGTTCCTGCGCGTGGAGAGTACCGGAAAACGTGCATCTGCGCAAACCGCATTTCCTCCACGAACGCAAGCGTCTGTGCAAAGTCCTCCGCCGTCTCGTCCGGGAATCCTGCCATGATGTCGGTCGTGATCGCCGCATCCGGGAATCTCTGCCGGATGGCAGCCAGGAGGGCGCCGTATTCCGCGCAGCTGTAATGCCGGTGCATCGCCGCAAGCGTCCGGTCACAGCCGCTTTGCACGGAAATGTGGAAATGCGGACACAACGCCGGATTTGCAGCAAGCTTGTCGAGGACAGGCTCCGTCAGTCCGTCCGGTTCGAGTGAACTGAACCGCACCCGTGGAAAGCCTGCATCCGCGCAGATCTGCGCCGCATCCGCAAGATCCATCCCGAATTCCATCCCCCAGCAGGCCAGGTTGATGCCGCACAGCACGATCTCCTGAAATCCCTGTGCTCTGAGGCGTTTGGCTTCCTGACAGACGCTCGCGGCACCTCGCGAACGGCATCTGCCTCTCGCATACGGGATGATGCAGTAGGTGCAGAAGCGGTCACAGCCGTCCTGGATCTTCAGAAATGCCCGCGTATGGGCGCTGTCCGAGCCCTGCGGCAGTTCCTCGAAGGCATCGCCGCGGCGGTATTCGCCGACAGAAGCCAGACGCTCCGGATGCGCGAAATAGCGCTCCAGAAGCGACGGCAGGAGGGCGCGTTCCTTCGTACCGAGGAGGATGTCGGCTTCCGGAAGCTGTGCGGCTTCCTCCGGGAACGCCTGCACATAGCAGCCGGTCAGCACGATGACGGCATCCGGCGCGGCGGTGCGGAGCTTCCGCAGAGCCGTGCGCATCCGCGAATCGCCGGACGCCGTGACAGTGCAGGAATTGACAACGTGCACGTCGGCCTCCTCCGGCACCTCCGCGGACGCATACCCGTGCTGATGCAGCAGCGCCGCCATGCTGTCGCTCTCGACAGCGTTGACCTTGCATCCTAATGTGTGAAAATAGACACGCATATCGTGACCTCCTGTAGCAATGTGTGACCGTCCGGTGTTAGACTCGTGTCGGATAATGACGGCATATCGGGATTTCTGCCGTTCAGACGTATCAGCTTGTATAAAAATCTGAAAACCTCGCTCTCACTATTATACCAAAACGCCGAAAATTTTGCAACCCCCTTGACATCAGGTGGGTTTCGTGGTATGCTATATTTGCGGCAGGAAGAAGCCGTACACAAGGAAAAAGGGACACTCTGAAACCACCTGTTATATGGTTTTCAGAGCGACCCGATCAGTATAGAACGCTGGGAGGTAAATGTTTATGACTACAACAAAGGTACGCCTGAATCAGATCGACGACGTGAAGAATTTCGTGAACACCATTATGCGTTTTGATTTCGATATCGACCTCGTATCCGGCAGATATGCAGTGGATGCAAAGTCTATCATGGGCATCTTCAGTCTGGATCTGTCCAACCCGATCGAGCTTCGCGCTCACACCGAGGACGCTGAGAAGCTGTTTGCAGCGATCGACAAGTACATCGTCAAGTAAGTCCTCAACCCTTCGCAAAGATAAATGTAACAATTTGATGTTTTGCAGAACACAAACCGGATCGGCAGCGATCCGGTTTTTTTATTTTATCCCAAAAAACACAGCCCCGGATGCAGTGTTCCGTGCATCCGGGGCTAAATTCACTTGATCCTGGATAATTCCGCAAGGCACTTGCGGCAGATCTTCTTGTCGCGATAATCCGCAAGATCATCCGTTCCTCCGCAAAGCACGCAGCTCAGCTGGCTTTTGCGCAGAACGATCTCATCACCCTCCAGAAAGATCTGGAGATAATCATTCTGCTGGATGTCAAGGCTTTTTCGCAATTCCTTGGGCAGCACAAATCTCCCCAGCGAATCGATACGTCTGAATATTCCTGTGCTTCTCATGATGTCAAGTCCCTTCCTGAGCTGATCACTCGTTGTCTTCCGGCATCTCCCAGTTGTGGTAAACGTTCTGAACGTCGTCGTTTTCTTCCAGCAGATCGAGCAGGGTGTTCATCTTCTTGATGGCATCCTCGTCCTCGAGCTTGGTGTAGGTCGACGGGATCTTCTCAGCCTCCGCAGACAGCACGTTGTAGCCCTTGGCCGTCAGCGCCTCACGCATGGCAGCAACGCCGTTCGGATCGCATTCCATGGTGATGACTTCCTCCTCTACGGTCAGATCGTCGCCGCCGCAGTCGAAGCAGTCCTCCATCGCCTGATCCTCGTCAATGCCGGTATTCTCGCAAACCACGATGCCCTTGTCAGTGAACATGAAGGACACGCAGCCGGTGGTGCCGAGATTTCCGCCGTACTTGTCGAAATAGTGACGAATGTCGCCGGCAGTACGATTCTTGTTGTCGGTCAGGCACTCTACGATGACAGCCACGCCGGACGGGCCGTAGCCCTCATATACGAGCGACTCATAGTTTGCCTTGCTGCCCTCACCGGAGGCCTTCTTGATGAGGCGGTCAATGTTGTCGTTCGGCACGTTGTTGGACTTTGCCTTAGCGATCAGATCACGCAGCTTTGCGTTATTATTCGGATCGGGGCCGCCCTCCTTGATGCAAACGATCATCTCGCGTCCGATCTTGGTGAAGATCTTCGCCTTGACCGCATCGGTCGCCTCTTTCTTACGCTTGATATTATTCCACTTGGAATGTCCTGACATGATATTTCACTCCTTATTTAAAGCCCTGAACCCAGGATTCAGGGTATGCTCATTTGCTCCCAAATCAGCATCCACGGCTGCCATCCAGCAGCGCTTCGCGGTTTTCCCAGACAGACCGGAACAGCGTTTCGATCCGCTGCTGATCGCCGATCAGGTACAGATACCCGAACACCGCTTCAAAGCCAGTGGCTTTGCGGTAATCGGCAGGATCGGCATTTTTGGAAGGTGTACCGCCGGCATTTCTGCCGCGGTGATAGACTGCCGATTCCGCCTCGGTGAACTGTTCCTGCAAATACACCGCCGCCCGCGCCTGAAACGCCGCGCAGACATAGCGGATCTTCTCGGAATGCAGGCGCTTCACGGGGCAATTCGCCTGTGCCGTGAGTGCGCCGCGCACCTCGATCTCGTACACACTGTCGCCGAGGAACGCCAGTGTGAGAGGGCTGTACTGCCGTGCTTCCGGCTCTGATAACGTCCGCATCACTTCACAAAATCGAACTCAAAGCCGTAGATGTTGACCGTATCGCCTTCCTCGATGCCCATCTCTTCCAGTTTGTCGATGATGCCGCTGGAACGCAGGACTCTCTGGAAGTACTGGAGGGACGAATAGTCCTCCATATTGACCGTGCGCAGGATCGGCTCAAGCCACACGGCATCGACGTAATACACGCCGTCCTCGATCTCGATCTCGAAGGTCTTGCGGTCGGACACCTTTGCGATCCATTCCTCCTGCGAAATGGGCTGCGCCTCGAACACCTTGACCGGCGGCAGCGTGGAAAGCTTCTCGCCGACGGCATCCATGAGCTCCTTCGTGCCCATCGTGGTCGCAGCGGAGATCGTGAAGAACTGCAAGCCCTTGCCCTCGATGTATTCGCGCAGGCGCTCGATCTGCTCCTGTGTCGCCATATCGGACTTGTTGGCGGCAACGATCTGCGGGCATTCGCTGAGCTGCTCGCTGAAATTCTGAAGTTCCAGATTGATCTTCTCAAAGTCCTCGATCGGATCGCGTCCCTCCACGCCGGACACATCCAGCACATGGACGATCAGGCGGCAGCGCTCGACATGGCGCAGGAACTCGTGTCCCAGGCCAACGCCCTCGCTCGCGCCCTCGATGAGTCCGGGGATGTCCGCCATCACAAAGGAACGCTCCGCGTCCAGCTTCACAACGCCCAGCACGGGGGTGAGGGTGGTGAAGTGATAATTCGCGATCTTGGGCTTTGCGGCGCTGACCACGGAGATCAGCGTGGACTTTCCGACATTCGGGAAGCCGACCAGACCGACATCCGCGAGGAGTTTCAGTTCGAGCGAAACCTCGAATCCCTCGCCGGGGAAGCCAGGCTTTGCAAAGCGCGGGATCTGGCGGGTGGACGTTGCGAAGTGCTGGTTGCCCTTGCCGCCTCTGCCGCCGTGGGCGAGGATATGCGGCTCGTCATCGGACATATCCGCCATAATGCGGCCTGTTTCGGCATCGCGGACGACCGTTCCGCGCGGCACCTTGATGACCAGATCCTCTGCGCTCTTGCCGGTGCAGCGCTTGGCGCCGCCGTTTTCGCCATTTTCGGCGACATACTTGCGCTTGTAGCGGAAGTCGATGAGCGAGGACATTCCGTCATCGACAACGAACACGACATTGCCGCCCTGACCGCCGTCACCGCCGTCGGGGCCTCCTGCCGCTACATATTTTTCTCTGTGAAAGGAAACAGCACCGTCGCCGCCGTTTCCTGCCTTGATCCTGATTTTCGCCTGATCGACGAACATAAGATGCGTCCTCCTTCCGGGTGGGGATGATGGAAAAATCCATCTCCTATGAAAAATTCCGAGCTTCATTCATGAAACAAAGCCCGGAATACATTCACTTGAACCTTAGTTCTCTGCGTAAACGCTGACCTTCTTGCGGTCACGACCCCAGCGCTCGAACTTGACTCTGCCGTCGATCATTGCGAACAGCGTGTCATCGGAACCGATGCCTACGCCCTCACCGGGATGGATGTGGGTACCGCGCTGACGAACGATGATGTTGCCTGCGGATACGAACTGACCGTCTGCGCGCTTCACGCCGAGGCGCTTGGACTCAGA
Organism: Oscillospiraceae bacterium; assembly: GCA_017394565.1. Classification (GTDB taxonomy): domain Bacteria; phylum Bacillota; class Clostridia; order Oscillospirales; family Ruminococcaceae; genus UBA3855. The sequence goes on from JAFPXW010000436.1 coordinate 4,914, forward strand.
ATCTCTACCGTTCTTGGTAGAACCCATACCTTTCTTATGTGCAAAAAACTGCATACTGATTCTCAGCATAACTCTTACACCTCCGTAATTTCAATTGTAATCGTATTCGGATAGTCTTCCGAAAGATACCGCAGATGGTCGCAAAGACCGCTCAACACTGCAAACCCGTTGCCGCTTTTCTCACGCAGCGCGATGCTGATGAGGTTGTCCCCTGCTGTGACCTTGGCCTTTTCGCGGAACGTGTCCGTGATGAGGTTGGCACTGAGCTGGACAGCGGAAGAAACGGATGCGCAGACAATGTCCTCGCCTGCATCTGCGTAGCCTGCGTGTCCCGTAACGGAAACCGCGCAGAACCTGCCGTTCTTTTTTTCAAAAACAGCTTCGATCATGGCAATCTCTTAGCCGTTGATCGCTTCGATCTGTACCTGAGTATAGGGCTGTCTGTGGCCCTTCTTGCGCTGCTTGCCCTTCTTCGGCTTGTAAGTGAAGACGGTGATCTTCTTAGCCTTGCCGTTCTTGAGGACCTTAGCGGTTACGGTTGCGCCGTCAACGTAGGGTGCGCCTACCTTGATACCACTCTCTGCGCCTACTGCAACGATCTTGTCGAAGGTGACTGCGGACTCAGCCTCAGCATTCAGCTTTTCGATGAAGACGATGTCGCCCTCCTGAACGCGGACCTGTTTGCCGCCTGTTTCGATTACTGCGTACATTTTTCTGGCACCTGCCTTTTTTCAAAACTCGCTGCATCAGGCGGCAGTCCCGAAGGCTGCGCTTGTCGTGAAAAGCCCGACACAAGCGGCGATACTATTTTATCATATTACAGGAAGTTTGTCAAGGGGTTTTTGGGATGTTTTCCGAAAATTTCAGTTACTTATACAAAAAAGCCCCTGCACAGGGCGGGGCTTTTTCCATTGCTTTCATTCCTCGTCAGTTTTCCGGATGCCGAACAGCAGGCGGAACACGCCGGAGAGGAGTTTCGGGCTTCTGACAACAACGATCTTCATGTAGATCCCTCCTGATTGTGGTGATACTACAGTATATTCCGCATCAGGCATTGTGTGCGTCCCGCCGCACCTGCACGACGAGAAGAAGTCCGGATTCCAGCGAAATTTCGGCATTTTCCTCCAGAATGCAGTTGCTGACGCCGAGGGGGAAGCTGTTGGTGAGGGTGATGCGATCGACATTGTACTTGCAGCCGCGGATGGTCACGCCCTCGCAGCGCTCCGTGAACGAAAAGAGCGAAAAATCGCCGTCAAACCGCGGATACCGGAACACCTCTCCGTTTCCGTACTGCATACGCAGCACCGTGTTCCCGTGGAAAATGACCGCGTCCTCGCCGCGTTCATAGAGATAGCGCAGCATTTGCAGGCTGGCGATCGAGTGGTCGATGCGTTCGCCGCCGAGTGCGCCGTAGATATGAAACCGCGTAAAGCCGTGTTCTTCGCCGTACTGGACGGCGCGGAAGGTATCGGTCACGTCCTTCTCGACCGGAAGCCGCAGCACGGGGATCTCCTCCGGCAGCGCCTCCGTGTACGAATCGAAATCGCCGATGATGATATCCGGTGTGATGCCCTGCGCTCTGGCATGGCGAAGTCCGCAGTCGGCGCAGATGACGAGCGAATCCGCCGGGATCCCGATCTTCCCCGTCACGTCGCCGCCTGCGATAATGACGCAGATGCGTGGATTCAGTTCAGTTCCCATTCCTTGATCTGTTTCGCCTCCTCGTACATTTCGCAGTAGCTGTCGTGGCGTGATTTCGGGATTTTTCCGGCGTGGACGGCATCGAGGACGGCACAGCCTTTTTCGCAGGTGTGCGAGCAGTCCTTGAAGCGGCAATCGTCCGCATAGGGCGCAAATTCGATGAAGCAGTCTGCCAGCTCCTGCTTGCGGATGATAGCATAGCGCATCGTGTCGAATGTCGAAAATCCCGGTGTATCGGCAATATAGCCGCCTGTTTGCAGTGGATAGAGCTGTGCGTGGCGCGTGGTGTGGCGACCTCTGCCGAGCTTCTGGCTGATCTCGCCGGTGGGGATCTCCAGCGACGCATCGAGCGCATTGAGGAGCGTCGATTTGCCGGCGCCGGAGTTGCCGGTCAGGGCGCTGACCTTGCCGCGGAACGCCTCGCGGACGGCTTCGAGTGTCGCCGGATCGCTGTAATCGACCGGCAGGATCGGGATGCCAATGGCGCTGTAGAGGCGGTAAATTTCCTCCGACGACGCAAGGTCGATCTTCGTCAGCAGCAGCAGCGGCTCGATGTCCTTGTAGGCGGACACGGCGATGAATTTGTCCAGGATCCGCAGATTCGGCTGCGGCTCGCACATGGAAACGACAAAGCACAGCTGGTCCAGATTGGCGAGGGGCGGGCGGATGATCTCATTTCTGCGCGGAAGCACCTCGGCGATCGCGCCGTCCTCCACCCGGACATAGTCGCCGACATACGGCTCCTGTCCCCGCTTCCGGAGGATGCCCCGTGCAGGAAGTTCCTCCGATACACCGTCAGGGGACACTACGGTGTAGAGTCCCCTGACAGATTTTGTAATGATCGGTGCTTCGCTGAAATACGCTGCCATATCACTCAGAAGAAGACGAGGAAGCCGGCAGATCCGGATTTGTCATCGGCTCAACGTATTCCGTCTGCGGTGCATCGGTCTCCACCGGTGCAACGTACTCGGTCTGCGGTGCATCCGTGACCGGCTCAACATATTCCGTGGGCGGATCTGTCGGAGGATCGGTCGGTTCGGTCGCACCGACTGCCTCGAATGCAGCGTTGATGTCCTCGTTGACCTTGGTGAAGTTCTGCTCTGCGAAGTTGAATTTATAGGTGCCGACCGTCGAGCTCTTGCCGTCGGAGCCGGTCAGGACAACGGTCAGTGTCTCTGTGCCGGTGCCTTCGATGTCGATGGTCGCGGAGTTTGCGATGCCTGCCACGATGGTCTTGGAGGATCTGGACGTACCGCTTGCATCAATGATGTCGATGGTGAAGCGTCCGGTGGTCACGAAGCTCGGGATCGGGAGCGTGTAGGTCACTCTGCCCGACGGATCCTCGCCGTTGGAGTAGATCAGCTTGACGGTGGAGCCAGTCTCCACGAACTCGCCTGCCTCCGGCTCCTGGCCGATGATCGTGCCTTCTTCCTCCAGGGAAGCCTCGTCGAGCGTCTCGACGATCAGACCGTAGTACTCGCACAGGGTGGTCGCCTGCTCCAGTGTCTGACCGATCATCGACGGGATCTCGATGGAGTCGTTGTTCATACCTCTGGAAACGAAAACCACAACGGGCTTGCCTGCTTCCAGTTCCTCACCGGCCGCCGGCTCGGTACGGATTACGTCGTTCTCCTTGGTGCCGTCGGAGCTCATCTCGTACTTTTCTTCTACCACGAAGCCCTCCTGCTCGAGGACCTTGCGTGCGTACTCGTGATTGTAGCCGTGAACGTCCGGAACGACGGTCATATTGATACCGAGGGAAACGTTGACCTTAACGACCTGACCGTTTGCCACGTTCTCGCCGACCTGGATATCCTGGAAGTAGATGACATCCTTCTCGAAGGAAGTATACTCGGTCTCCTCGATCTGGAGGTCAAGGAAGCCATAGGTGTCCTTTGCCTCGTAGTAGTCCGAGCCTACGAGATCAGGCATCGTGTACTTGTTCTTGCTGCCGGTGCCGTTGAGAACGCCCTTGACGAGCCACAGGATGAAGAACACAGCCACGATGATGAAGGCGATGGTGATACCGGTCATGACCGGGATAAAGAGCGAATGGCGCTCCTCCTCTTCCTCCTCATCGTCCTCGTAGTACTCCTCCTCCTGATACGCCGTGCGGGTATTGCGGCGGCTGGAGGTGGTCGCTGCGGCAGCCTGTGCTGCGGTGGAATTGAAGTACATGGTCGGGGAATCCGCGGAGGCGCTCTCTGTCTGCGCGTCGTCCTCCTCGGCATAGTAGCCGAAGGTCATGGAATTATTGGCCTTGAACGCCTCGATGTCGCGGATCATGTCTGCGGCAGTCTGATAGCGGTTCTCCGGATCCTTCTCCATGGCGCGGAGGATGATCTCCTCCAGACCGGCCGGGATGTCCGGATTGATGGCACGCGGGCGCTCCGGGGTGTTCTGCATATGCATCACCGCGATGGAGATGGGGTTATCGGTATCGAACGGCTTCTGACCGGTGAGCATCTCGTAGAGCATGACGCCTACGGAGTAGATATCGCTCTTTTCGTCAGTTTCGTCGCCTCTTGCCTGCTCAGGGCTGATATAGTGGACGGTGCCGATGGCCTGATCGGTCTGTGTGCCGCCGTCCTCGCGGGCGAACTTTGCGATGCCGAAGTCCATGACCTTGATGGTGCCGTCGGTGAACAGCATGATGTTCTGCGGCTTGATGTCGCGGTGAACGATGCCGCGGTCATGTGCGTGCTGCAGTGCGCGGAGCACCTGAATGATGAAGTGAACGGAATCCTTCCACGTCAGCACCTTCTCGTTGTCGATGTACTCCTTGAGCGTGATGCCGTCGATGTACTCCATGACGATGTACTGGAGTCTGTCGGTGAAATTCACATCATAGACCTTGACGATGTTCGGATGGGACAGCAGTGCGATCGCCTTGGACTCATTGCGGAAACGGCGCAGGAATTCCTCGTTCTCTGCAAATTCCTTCTTGAGGATCTTGACAGCGACCTCTTTGTTGTCGATGATGTCTGTTGCCTTGTAGACATCAGCCATGCCGCCGACACCGATCAATTCGGTGATCTCGTACCTTCCTTCCAGCTTCTTACCAATGTACTTATCCATTGTACCCTCCAACCTTACTATTTGTTTTGTTGTTTGTTCTGGTATATATATTTGTCAGCCAAAAAACGTACCGCAGCTGTGAAAAACGGCGTTTTCCGGCCGGACTTGACTTAGGGGAATCACTGCATCATCCTCTGACCACGGCCAGCGAGATATTATCCCTGCCGCCCTTTTCGAGCGCCAGCTCCACCAGTGCCTGCGGCAGATCGTCCGCTGTTTTTTCGCGGATCACGCGCAGGATCTCGGCTTCCGTGCAGTATCCGGACAAACCGTCCGAGCAAAGGAGCAGCAGAAAGCCCTCCTCCACGGGGATGTGGTAATAATCCGGTCTGACCACACGCTCCACGCCGACTGCGCGGGTGAGCATATTGCGCTGCGGATGGTTTGCAGCTTCCTCGCGTTTGATCTTGCCCTGTGACAGGAGCATATTCACGACCGTGTGGTCATTCGTGAGCTGACGGATCTCTCCGCCCTGCACGAGATACGCGCGGCTGTCGCCGACATTCACGATGGAGAGCCATCCGGCCTCCGCATACGCTGCCACGCAGGTCGTACCCATGCCGAAGCTCTTGTAATCCATTCGCGCGGTGGTATAGATGACGGAATTTGCCGCCGAAACGGAGGATGTCAGCAGGATGCGCATTCCCTCCGCATCCAGATCCGGCGCGTAGCCTGCCTCGAACCGGTCAAAAAATTCGCGCACGGCGATCTCACTGGCCTGACTGCCGCTGCGTTCACCGCCCATGCCGTCACAGACGACCGCCAAGATCCTGCCGCTGTATTCCCTGGCATCGACACGATCCTGATTTTCATCGCGGATCAGACCGATATTGGTAGCTGTCCAGCACTGCAAGTCCGTCACCTCTTTTCTTCTGAAATCGCGCGGTCAGCCTCATGCCGGAGCTGTCCGCAGGCAGCTTCGATATCGCTGCCGAGTGTACGCCGTACCGTGGCGTGAACGCCGAGGGCTTCGAGCCGCTGCATGAAACGCTGTGCTGCCTTGCGCGTGGCGTGGTAGCTGGTCTCGCGGACACTGTTGACGGGGATGAGGTTCACATGAGCGCCCTGCCCTTTCAGGAGCTTTGCAAGCGCTCTGGCGTCCGGTTCGCCGTCGTTTTCGCCCTCCATGACAGCGTATTCGTAAGTCACACGCCGTCCGGTCTTTTCAAAATAGTATCTGCACGCCTCCATCAGCTCAGACAGCGGATAGCGGCGGTTGACAGGCATCACTTTGCTGCGTCCGGCATCGGTCGGATTGTGCAGCGAAACTGCGAGCGTCAGTCCGGTTTTTCTGTCGGCAAGCTCCCGGATCCGCGGCACGATGCCGCAGGTGGAGACGGTCACATGGCGCAGGCTCATGCCCCGTCCCTCCGGATCGGAGAGCAGCGTGAGGAACTGCATGACGTTCGCGAAATTATCCATCGGTTCGCCAATGCCCATCAGCACCAGTCCGCTGATCGTGACACCGGCATTGCGCTCCGTTTCGTCGATCTGGAGGAGCATTTCCGAGGGTGTCAGATCCCTGACGTAGCCTGCGATGGTGGAGGCGCAGAACGCGCAGCCCATCTTGCAGCCGACCTGTGTCGAGATGCAGAGCCGCCAGCCGTTGTGGTAATGCATGAGAACCGTTTCGACGTGCTGGCCGTCAGAGAGCCTATATAGATATTTTACCGTATCATCCAGTGAAGATGCAAGCTTTCGGGCAACAAATAGACTTTTTATACAAAACTGTGCATCCAATTCCGTCCGCAGTTTGGACGGTATGTCAAGCATTTCAGCAAAGCTCTGTGCCTTCCGCCTGTGCAGCCAGCGGTAGATCTGGGCGGCGCGGAATTTCGGCTCGCCCATCGCGGTCAGCTCCGACTGCAATTCCGGCAGGGTGAGGGAGAGGATGTCGCGTTGTTCGCTCATGCCGTGCCCTCCTTTTTCAGTCTGCCCACAAAGAAGCCGTCGCAGTCACCGTCAGCGGCTGTGAAGGTCTTGTATCCGTCCTGCGTGCCGAATTCCGTCAGCGGCACCGGCCGGAATTCCGGATGCGCCGCAAGGAACCGCCCGATGACGGCTTCGTTTTCCTCACGCAGGACGGTGCAGGTCGCATAGACGAGCGTTCCGCCGGTGCGGAGGTACCGCGCGGCATTTTCGAGGATCGCGAGCTGGATGTCCGGCAATCCTGCAAGCTCTGCCAGCGGTTTGTATTTGATCTCGGGCTTTCTGCGGATCACGCCGAGTCCCGAGCAAGGCACATCGCAAAGCACGCGGTCAGCCTGCGGCAGATCCTCACGGAACACCTTCGCATCCTGCGCCTGCGCCTGAATACACGTCAGACCGAGCCGTTTCGCGCCGTCCTCGATGAGCTTCACGCGCTTCGGGTGCAGGTCAAAGGCATACACCTTTCCGCGGTCCTGCATCATTTCCGCGATGGTGAACGTCTTGCCGCCGGGGGCAGCGCACACATCGAAAACGATTTCGCCCGGCTGCGGATCCAGCACCTTGCAGCAAAGCTGCGGCGAGAGATCCTGCACATGGAAATAGCCTTTCCGGAAGCTGTCTGTTTCCGACACATCCTGAATGTGCGTAAAGTACGCATTTTCGCAGATTCCGCACGCTTCGGGCTGCAATTCCGCGATTTCTTCTGCACTCGCCCGTGTCGTATTCAGCCGGATCGTCACCGGCGGCGGCAGCAGCGCATTGGACAGGAATCGCTCGGCAGTTTCCTCGCCAAGCTGTTCATACAGCTTCTGCACGAGGTCGGCAGGCGCGGAAAATTCCACCTGTCGGGCGTGCCATTTGTCCTGCGGGAAACGGATCTTCTTGCCGTCACGCAGGAAACTGCGCAGCACGGCATTCACGAATCCCGATGCACTTTTCTTATGAAAGATTCCCGTCAATGCGACCGTTTCGTTCACAGCGGCGCGGTCGGGGATCTTTTCGCAGTAGAGAAGCTGGTAAAGTCCCAGCGCAAGGATCATCCGGACTTCGCGGTCAAGCTTCTGCACAGGGCGCTTCGAGTAGCAGCCGGCGATGTGTTCCAGCGTCAGAAATCGCTCTGTCACGCCGTAATACAGCATCGCGCACAGCCGCTTGTCCATCGGTTCGAGCGCGGCCTCCGCGAGTGCCTGATCGAGCAGGAGGTTCGAGTAGCCGCCCTCCCCGAACGTCCGCAGGAGAAGCCGTACTGCAAGGCTTCTGGCAGTATCCGTCCTCATTCGCCGAGTTTTGCGCCGCGCGTGAGCTTCTTGCCGCGCAGGAAGTCTGTGGTCTGCATCCGCTTGCTGCCTTCCAGCTGCACCTCGGTGAAGGTCAGGCTGGTGCCGTTTCCGCAGGCGACGGTGAAACTGTTCTCGTCAATGATCGTGCCGGGTTCTGCATCGGTCTTCGTGTTCGCCACAAGGCTTCTGTACACCTTCAGGCGCTTGCCCTCGAATGTCGTAAAGCCCGTCAGTGCGCAGATCACGCGGTGCAGCTCGATCGCCGGCCGCGCGAAATCGAGCGCGGACATCCCCTTCGTGATCATGGACGCATAGCAAGAAAGGCTGTCGTCCTGCACTTCCGGTGTCAGCGTGCCGGCTTCGAGTGCCGGCATCGCCTGCACGATCAGCTCCGCGCCGAGTGCAGCAAGGCGGTCATGCAGTTCGGAAGCGGTCTCGTTCCCGCCGATCGGGATCGCGCCCTTGAGCAGCATATCCCCCGTATCCAAGCCCTCCGCCATCTGCATGATGGTCACGCCGGTTTCCGTCTCGCCGTCGAGAATGACGTGCTGGATCGGCGCTGCGCCGCGATATTTCGGCAAAAGCGATGCATGGATATTCACGCAGCCGAATTTCGGCAGCTCCAGCACACGCTTTGGCAAAATCTGCCCGTAAGCCGCGACTACGATGCAGTCCGGTGCGATCTCCTCCAGCGTGCGGAAGGCCTCCTCCGCGTCCTCGCCCTTTCGCAGGGAAGTCGGCTGGTACACGGGAAGTCCGCGGTCGAGTGCCGCCGTCTTGACAGGCGACGGCACGAGCTTCATTTTTCTGCCGTTGGGCTTATCGGGCTGTGTGAAAACCGCCGCGATCTCGTGACCGGCATTCGCCAGTGCCTCCAGCGGTGCGACCGCAAAGTCCGGTGTTCCCATAAACACGATCTTCATGGTGGATCACTCCTCCTCAGCAGGATCTACAAATTCGTCCACAAGCTCCAGAAACAGCTTGCCGTCGAGATGGTCGATCTCGTGGCAGGCGCAGCGAGCGCCCAGGCCTTCGAGATGCAGTTCATAGAATTCACCGTTGCGGTTCTGTGCGCGGACGGTGCATTTGTTCGGACGTGTGACATAGCCCCACTGATCCGGACAGGACAGGCAGCCCTCTACGTCGCGCTGCTTGCCGCTTTTCTTGAGGATGACGGGGTTGATGAGCTCGATCAGGCCGTCGCCCTCCTGCACGTCGATCACGGCGATGCGGCGGCGGATGCCGACCTGCGGTGCCGCAAGGCCGAGGCCCTGCGCCTTGTAGAGCGTTTCTGCCATATCGTCGAGCAGCTCATGCAGCTTCTCGTCAAACTTCTCGACCGGTCTGCACTTGGAATGCAGCACGGGATCTTCCTTGGTTACGATCTTTCGGATTGCCATGATGTTCCTCCATCCACAATTGCACTTCCTCCGGAATCCTCCGGAGCAGTAAAAAAATCAAACACCGATCGTGCCGTTCATATCCGCGTAAACATGGACTCTCGCGATCTCGCGCACGCTGCCTGCGTTTTGCAGGACGTCGCGCAGAAATTGCCGGAAGTCCGCGGTATTCTTGCACTTGATGATGATGCGGTAACGGTATTTTCCGCCGATCTTATGATAAGTAAACGGCACAGGGCCAAGCACGCGCAGGGGAAGCTTCTGCTGCCGGACAGCGAGTTCCTCCTTCATGCAGTCTACGAATTTCTGTGCAGCCGTCTGCACCTCCGGCAGCGATTCTCCGCTGATGCCAATGACACAGATGTCGCAGAACGGCGGAAACAGGAGCGTTTTGCGGATGGCGAATTCTTCCAGCGCAAAGCGCTCAAAGTCCTGCCTGGCAGCCAGACGCAGGACATAGTGATCCGGCAGGAAGGTTTGCAGGATCGCGCGGCCGGGCTTTCCGCCGCGTCCGCCTCGCCCGACGACCTGGGTGATGAGTCCGAACGTGCGCTCGTAGCTCCGGAAATCGCCGGAAAACAGCGCCTTATCGACACTCAGTACGCCCACGAGCGTGACATTCGGGAAATCCAGTCCCTTGCCGATCATCTGTGTGCCGAGCATGATGTCATATTCGCCCCTGCGGAACGCCTCGAAGCCTTCCTCATAGGCGTGCCGCGAGCCGGTAGTGTCGGCATCCATGCGCAGGATGCGTGCCTTTGGGAAACGAATGGAAAGCTCATCCTCCAGGCGCTGTGTCCCGAAGCCCATTCTGCGCAGATGTTCGCTGCCGCAGGTGGGACATCGCTCCGGCATCCGGCTGATGGCGCCGCAGTAATGGCAGTGCAGATTGCCGTCGGGCTTGTGGAATGTCATGGGCACGGAGCAATGCTCGCAGTACACCGGCTGATTGCAGGAGGCGCAGGAGATGATCGTGTGATATCCGCGCCGGTTGAGGAGCAGGATGCTCTGCTCGCCGCGTTCGAGATTCTCTGCGATGGCATCGTGCAGGCTGCGGCTAAATTCGGAATCATTCCCCTCCTGCCGTTCGAGTGTCATATCGACGGTCTCGACAGCGGGAAGCGGCGCATTGCCGTAGCGCTGCTTCATTTCGAGCAGCTCGTAGATGCCCTTCTGCGCGTAATAATAGCTCTCCAGCGTCGGTGTTGCCGAAGCCGGGAGCAGGACGGCGCCGTGATACTTGCACCGCTGTTTCGCGACCTGAATGGTATCGTACCGCGGTGCTGCGTCGGATTTGTAGGAACGCTCACCCTCCTCATCCATGATGATGAGCCCGAGGTTCCGCACAGGTGTAAAGACCGCCGACCGCGTGCCGATGATGACATCCGCATCGCCCGATTTCGCGCGTTCATAGGAACGTCTGCGCTCCGTGAGGGAAAGTCCGCTGTGAACGACTGCCACCCGTTTCCCGAAACGGCTCTGGAAGCGCCGCATCGTCTGCGGCGTCAGACCGATCTCCGGCAGGAGCATCAGCACGGACTTGCCAAGCTCGAGCGTGCGTGCGATGAGTGCTTCAAACACGGACGTTTTGCCGCTGCCGGTCACGCCGCGCAGAAGGAAGCACTTCGGTGTATCATTCTCCAGGAACGGCGCCACCGCGTCATAGACGTGCTGCTGTTCCTCCGAGAGCTGATGCAGGGGTTCGGCTGCATCGGGCATGGCGGATTCCTCCGGCGGATCGACCTCGTAGCGTTCGGCGATGCCGCGCTTGACGAGATTGGCGATGACCGCCGCAGTCACGCCGCAGATATAGCACAGTTCCTTTTCGGACAGCTTGCCGAATTCCCGCAGGGCTGTCAGCACCTGCTGCTGCTTGACCGTGATGGAATGCGAGCCCTCCGCATCACCGCAAAGCCGCACCATCCGGATCTTTTTGCCCTTGACACGCGCCTGCGCATCCGTACCGGACGAGAGGATGCCCTTCTCGGTGAGTTCCGCAGCAGCGCGGCGTTTTTCGGGAGTATTCTGGGCATCGAGGATGGAATCGAGTTCCTTCTGCGAGCGAGCCCGCATCAGCAGGCCGTATAATGTCACGGCATCCTCGCTCAGATCCGAGACCAGCGCCGGATCGCGGCGGAGCTCGTAATGCTCCTGCACCCGCAGCTGCAGCGCCGACGGGAGCAGCGTGCGGATGGCGTCGTAGTAGGTGCAGAAGGTATTCTCACGCAGCCAGCTGATGAGCAGCATCTGCTCCTCATCCAGGATGGGTGCCGGATCGGCGACGGTCAGAATGGTTTTCAGGCCCTTGCAGGCATCCGGTTCTGCCTCCGAAACGCTCACGATCAAGCCGACGCGCTTGCGGTTGCCGCGCCCAAAGGGCACGATCACGCGGCAACCCTCCAGCCTCGTCCGGTAAAGCTCCTGCGGCAGCAGATAGCTGTACGGACGGTCAAGCGGATAGCCTGCCGCGTGTACCGCAACGGCGGCGATATACCTGCCGTATCCCATTGTTACGGGAGGATGGTCTTATCTTCGTCAGAAGCCGCCTCCACAATCTTGTACTCGCCTCTTGCGAACTCATCCACAGCCGTCTTGACGGGCTTTTCCTCAAGAGTCTGCTCGTTCTTGTAAAGTTCGTCCGCGATCTCTCTTGCGCGTTTTGCAACGCCGATCACGAGGGAATAGCAGCTCTCGTTCTTGGTGATCAACTGAGTCATAGCAGGTCTTAACATCGTGCATTCTCCTTTTCTATCTAAAAGACTTATGAATGAAAGCGTGAAACCTCACGCGGTTGAACAATTTTCCGAGGGGATCACTTCCCGACGCGCAGCTCGATGGCGCGGACAACGCTCAGGAAGTCTGCAACTGCGGTATCCAGGTCATCATTGACCACGCAGTAATCATACTGGTCACGCAGCTTCAGTTCCTTTTCCGCCTGTGCGACGCGCTTTTCGATGACATCCATCGTTTCTGTGCCACGACCGATCAGGCGTTCGCGGACGGTTTCCAGACTCGGCGGTGCGATGAAAATGAAATTCGCATCCGGGCGCTTCCCGCGGATCTGCATCGCGCCCTGCACCTCGATCTCCAGAATGACATCCTGTCCCTTGGCGAGATGCTCCTCGATGGGGCCGAGGGGCGTTCCGTAGTAATGATCGCAGAACTGCGCGTGTTCCAGAAATTCTCCCTGCGCGATCTTCTGCTCGAAATCCTCGCGTGTCAGAAACCAGTAGTGGGTACCGTTGACCTCGCCCTCACGGGGATTTCTCGTGGTCGCGGAAACGGAATAATAGAAGCGTTCCTGATCCGCAAGCACTCTGCCGAGGATCGTACCCTTGCCGCAGCCGGACGGTGCGGAAACGACGATCAATTTTCCTCTTGCCATATTCCTCATCCTTTCTGCGGATCTTATTCGATATTCTGGATCTGTTCGCGGATCTTCTCGATCTCGGACTTCATCTCCACGACCACGGCCGTGATGTGAACATCCTGCACCTTCGAGCCGATGGTGTTGACCTCGCGGTTCATCTCCTGCACAAGGAAGTCGAGCTTTCTGCCGACGCTGCCCTTCTCATCGAGCATATCATGCATCTGGGCGATATGGCTGCGCAGGCGGACGGTCTCCTCATCGACAGCGGTCTTCTCGGAGAAGATGGCTGCCTCTGTCAGGATGCGCTGCTCGTCCACGGTGGTGCTGCCGAGCAGATCAGAAATGCGGGTATAGAGACGATTGCGATATTTTTCGGTAAGCTGGGGCGCTTCCTTCTCGATGACGGCCACGCGCTCGCCGATGAAATCCAGACGATTGAGGACATCCTCGCGGAGCTTCTGTCCCTCTGTTTCGCGCATGGAGACGAAGGCAGCGATCGCCTTGCCGGCGACCTGCATCACCGCCTGGCGGATGGCCTCCTCGTCCTCCTGCGGCTTCTCCACACGGAACACATCAGGAAGCTGCATGATGGTCGCCCAACGCATCTCACCGCCGGCAGGGACATCCTCCGCAAGCCGATAGGCATTTGCGGCAGACTCATTGTAAGCCCTCATCGCATCCAGATAGCCGTGAACGATCTCCTCATTGACGCGGATGTCGGCTTTTTTGCCCTCCACGAGAGTGATCGAAACGGCGATCTCCGCCTTACCGCGTGCGATACGGGACTTCACGAGGGACTTGAGTTCCTCCTCTAAGTAGGTGTAATTCCTTCCGATGCGGACGTTCTGCTCGAGATAACGGGAATTGACCGACTTGATCTCCACGAGGATATCTCTGCCGTCGATCTGCTCCTGCGCACGTCCGTAACCAGTCATGCTTCTGATCAATTCTGTTACGCTCCTTTTCCGAGAGCTTATTTCGGCGAAACAAGCCCTGCTGTATTTGTATCTTAGGCCGCCGTCTGACGGCAGTGGAATTCCATGCAAAGGGATGGTCTGTGCATAATACATCCAATTATAATAGTATACCACATTTTCGCAGAAAAATCAAGTGGTGAGAGGGTGTTTTTTCCACAGTTTTCGGCGGCGTATCGCAGGTCATTTTTGGGGTATCCTACAGACAGTATCATCGAAAGGAGTGATAAACCATGAAACATCCGCATTTTCCCATCCTGCCGGAGGAAACCGATGACCTTCTCACCGGCGGTGCGGCGACAGAAATGACCGGTCTCATCCCGTCCGGGCATCCGGACAAGGACGAGCGTGAGAATTATCAGGACGTCCTGCCGTATTTTCCGCGGTTCGGCGGCGGGATCGCACCGGCGATATAAGAAACCCCAAAGCGCAAAAGCAAGCCCCCGAAAGCCATTCCGGGGGCTTGCCAATATAGCGATATTACAGGAAATACTTAACACCGTTCTCGAAGATGTGCTGATCCTTTGCGCCGGGGACATTCTTGCAGATGTCAGTGCCCTTACGCTCGGAGTGGCCCATCTTGCCGAGGATCCTGCCGTCCGGAGAGGTGATACCCTCGATCGCGCACATGGAGGTGTTCGGATTGAAGCGGATATCCATCGACGGCTTGCCGCTGAGGTCAACGTACTGCGTTGCGATCTGGCCATTGCCTGCCAGACGCTGGATCAGGCTTGCCGGTGCGACGAATCTGCCCTCACCGTGAGAGATCGCGATGCTGTGGATATCGCCCACATTCGAGTCAGCCAGCCACGGGCTCTTGTTGGAAGCGATGCGGGTATTGACCATCATGCTCTGGTGGCGTGCGATGGTGTTGAAGGTCAGCGTCGGGGACTCATCGGTCATTTCGACGATCTCGCCGAACGGAACAAGACCGAGCTTGATGAGTGCCTGGAAGCCGTTGCAGATACCGAGCATCAGGCCGTCACGGGTGTTCAGGAAGTTGTGAACAGCGTCCTTGACCTCCGGATTGCGGAAGAATGCGGTAATGAACTTACCGGAGCCCTCCGGTTCGTCACCGCCGGAGAAGCCGCCGGGGATCATGATGATCTGCGCCTGATTGATCTTCTCGGCAATCGCCTTGACGGACTCTGCGATGTCATTTGCGGACAGATTGCGGATGACGAGCGTTTCAGCGACTGCGCCGGCCTTCTCGAAGGCTCTTGCGGAATCGTACTCGCAGTTCGTGCCGGGGAATACCGGGATCAGCACGCGCGGACGTGCGAAATGCAGTGTCGGCGCCGGGCGCTTCTCTGCTGTGAAGTGGTAGGTCTGCGGCGTTTCGTCGGTCGTCTTGATGCGGCACGGGAATACGCTTTCGAGCTTCTCCTCCCACGTTCTCTGGAGGGATTCAAGGGATACGGAGTAGTCGAGGGTGTAGATCTTGTACTCGTCGATGGTCGAACCGATCACCTGCTCGTCGATCTCCGCCTCGCCGTCAAGCTCTACGATGAAAGAGCCATAGCACGGCATAAAGAGCGTTCTCGGGGAGAGCTGACCGGAGAAGGTGAAGCCGAGTCTGTTACCCATACACATCTTGGCGATACCCTCAGCCACGCCTGCGTAGCCGACTGCCCAGACAGCCTTGGCTCTGCCGTCTGCGATGATCTTCTCCATCTTATTGAAGGTATCACGCAGACTGTCGAAATTCGGCAGACCGTTGCCGTCGTACTCCGGGCTCAGGAGGATGACCTTATCGCCGGCAGACTTAAATTCCGTAGAAACGACCTTGCCGGCACTTGCGGTCGAAACTGCGAAGGAAACCAGCGTCGGCGGAACGTCGATATGCTCGAAGGTACCGGACATGGAGTCCTTGCCGCCGATGGAACCGCAGCCCAGCTCCAGCTGTGCCTTGTAAGCACCGAGGAGCGCTGCCATCGGCTTGCCCCAGCGCTTGGGATCGTTCTGGGTTCTCTCGAAATATTCCTGGAATGTCAGCCAGCAGTGGCTTCTCTGACCGCCTGCTGCGATGACCTTTGCGATGGACTCGACAACAGCCAGCAGAGCGCCGTGGTACGGGCTTCTGACGCTGACGATCGGGTTATAGCCCCAGCCCATGAGCGAGCAGGTATCGGTCTCGCCCGTGAGTACCGGGATCTTGGCAGCCATGGCCTGCGAAGGTGTCATCTGGTATGCGCCGCCGTAAGGCATCAGGACCGTGCCTGCGCCGATGGTGGAGTCGAACTTCTCGACCAGGCCCTTCTGCGAGCAAACATTGAGGTCTGCCATCATATCCTGCCAGCTCTCCGGAGAATCGGAGGGAACCTCCACGGTGGAATCCTTCGGTTCCTCGATGGCAATATCGGTAAACTTGGTCGCGCCGTTGGAATTGAGGAACTCGCGGGACAGGTCAACGATGGTGTTGCCGTTCCATTCCATCTTCAGGCGGGGCTCCGCCACAACGTCTGCGACCTTGGTCGCCTGGAGGTTTTCCTTGCCGGCTTCTGCGATGAATTTCTCTGCATCCTCCGCAGCCACAACGACTGCCATACGCTCCTGAGACTCGGAAATGGCGATTTCCGTGCCGTCCAGACCGTCATATTTCTTCGGAACTGCACCGAGGTCGATGACCAGACCGTCCGTCAGCTCACCGATGGCAACGGAAACGCCGCCTGCACCGAAGTCATTGCAGCGCTTGATCATTCTGGTCACTTCCGGATTGCGGAACAGGCGCTGGAGCTTGCGCTCCTCCGCCGGATTGCCCTTCTGTACCTCTGCACCGCAGGATTCGAGGGATTCGAGGGTGTGGGACTTGGAGGAACCGGTCGCACCGCCGCAGCCGTCACGTCCGGTCTTGCCGCCGAGCAGGATGACAACATCGCCCGGAACCGGCGCTTCTCTGCGGATATTGGAAGCCGGCGCTGCGCCGACAACGGCACCGATCTCCATGCGCTTCGCCATATAGCCGGGGTGGTAGACCTCCGCAACATGGCCGGTCGCCAGACCGATCTGGTTGCCGTAGGAACTGTAGCCGTTGGCAGCGCCGACCGTGATCTTACGCTGCGGCAGCTTGCCCTGAATGGTATCCTCGACCGGAACCAGCGGATTGGCCGCACCGGTCACGCGCATTGCCTGATACACATAGGAACGTCCGGACAGCGGATCGCGGATCGCACCGCCGAGGCAGGTCGCTGCACCGCCGTAAGGCTCGATCTCCGTCGGGTGATTGTGTGTCTCGTTCTTGAACATAAGGATCCAGTCGGCTTCCTCGCCGTCGATATTCGCCTTGATCTTGACGGAGCAGGCGTTGATCTCCTCGCTCTCGTCGAGGTCCCCCAGCAGGCCCTTGGCCTTGAGGACACGGGCGCCCATCGTCGCCAGATCCATGAGCGTCAGCGGCTTTTCTTCGCGGCCAAGTTCCTTGCGGTCAGCAAGGTACTGGTCGTAGGTGCGGCGGATGTAATCGGTCGGGATGTCCACATTCTGGATATTCGTCAGGAAGGTGGTGTGACGGCAGTGATCCGACCAGTAGGTGTCGATCATGCGGATCTCGGTGATGGTAGGATCGCGCTTCTCGGTATTCCGGAAGTAATCCTGACAGAACTTGATGTCGTCGAGATCCATCGCCAGACCGAATTCCTTGAGGAAGGCGTTGAGTCCGGCTTCGTTCAGACGGATGAAGCCCTCGAGCGTCTCCACGGTGGTGGGGATGTCGTAATTGGTATCGAGGGTATCGTAGGTGTCGAGCGTTGCCTCACGGGACTCGACAGGGTTGATGAGATACTTCTTGATGGTTTCAAACTGCTCGTCGGAAATATTGCCGGAAATGATGTAGATACGCGCATTGCGGACACGGCAGCGCTCCTTCTTGGTCAGCAGGGAGATGCACTGCTCGCAGGAATCGGCTCTCTGGTCGAACTGACCGGGGAGGAACTCGACAGCAAACATTCTGTCACCCGGCTGGAGGACAGGGAGGGTATTGTAGACCTCATCGACAGCAGGCTCCGAGAAAACGGTCGGAACAGCCGCCTGAAAATCCTCCTCCGGCAGGCGGTCAGCATCGTAGCGGTTCAGGATGCGAACGCCGGTGACATCCAGGCGCAGTGCGGTCTTGATGTCGCTGAGGACAGACTGTGCCTCGACAGCGTAAGCAGGCTTTTTTTCAACATAGACACGGAAAACAGACATGATGTAATTCTCCTTTATCGTTCATTGCCGTCCCGACGATCAGGACGGACGTGTTCTATTCTATTGTAACATACTTTTATTAAAAAGGCAAGTGCTTTTTTCGCCGTGGGTAAAAAAGTTCTGTGACCGGCACGGCGAGGTGTGCGTGTTACAATTCCGTCACTTGACTTTTTTCACGCGCTATGTTATAATATACCCAATCCAGAAAGGGGTGGGATGATCTATGGAATTTCCTCTGATTATTGCAGTCGTCGTACTATCGTTCCTGTTTGCCAAAGAAAAGAAGAAAAACAACGGCGAATCACCGATGAACCGCAGCAATTTTGCGGACTCATTCGATGCCAAGGCCGCACGGCATACCGCGCGTGTGCAGTATACCCCCGAAATGATCGGCAGAGAGGCGGACAATCTCCGCCGTGCCAGCGAGAGTGCCCTGCGTTCGCGTGCGGAAGCACTCCTGCCGCGTTACGAGCAGTCTGCATTGGTGGCAGACCTCGTGAATACCATCCGCGGCTGCATCCAGTACGGCATCATCTGGGACATCGCCCTCGGCGACAGCGATGTCAGCATCACGACCATGACCGATGCCCTCGAAAACCGGATCTGCCTGATGACAGAGCGCTATGATTACACCAATATGGGCTATCAGGATCCGCCGCGTGAAAGCGAGCACCGCCTTGCGCTCGCGCTGGCTCTCCAGAAGAAGCTGGGTGTGGAATATGGCGTTGAGTACCAGTTCCAGTACAATCCGGCGACGGAGAATTTCATCCTGTCCGACCTGATGGTGTCCTACCGCAAGAAGGAAGAAAACGGCGTACAGCTCAAGTCGCCGATCTGATGCTTCGCATCAGATCGAATGCGTAGTGCGTAATGCGTAATGAATGTGCGCCTTGCGGCGCAAAATCAATGGGGCTCTGCCCCAAACCCCGAATGAGAAATTGTTCATGACAGGGGTTTGGGGGCAGAGCCCCCATTTGATTCATCCGCGAAAGCGGATTCCACAACTACGAACTACGCACTACGCACTACATCAAGTAAACGCCAAGCGTTTACTTGATATAAACCCGCTTCATCACCTGCGGGGTGATGGGCTTGTCGTTGGAGTTGGTCGGGGTGGCAGCGATCTCGTCTACGACCTCGATGCCGGATACGACCTTGCCGAATGCGGCGTAGTTGCCGTCGAGGTGCGGTGCGTCCTCATGCATGATGAAGAACTGCGAGCCTGCGGAATTCGGCATCATGGAACGTGCCATCGACAGAACACCGCGGGTGTGCTTGAGGTCGTTCTTTACGCCGTTGGATGCAAACTCACCCTTGATCTGCCAGCCCGGACCGCCGGTACCGGTGCCCAGCGGACAGCCGCCCTGGATCATAAAGCCCGGAATGACACGATGGAATGTCAGACCATCGTAGAATCCCTGATTGACGAGCTTCTCAAAGTTCTCGCAGGAGATCGGTGCAATGTCCGGATACAGCTCGATCTCGATCGTTTTTCCGTTTTCCATTTCGATAACTACCATTGGTGTTTACCTCCGTTGATGATGTATTGGTTCTAGGGTGTGTTGACACTAAAATAATGTGCAGATTTTTGAGCAGAATTTCTGCGCAGACAAGGAGAGGAAACGCAGGTGGGCTGTCGCCCAGCAAGTTTTCTCGACGCAGTATGCGTAAAATTCTGCCAAAAAGATGCGCTTTAGGCTTAGTGTCAACACACCCTATATAAGCGACCATTGCCTTATCAGAATCTTCCGGCTGTCCGCTTAATGTTGTGCGATTTAAAACAGCTCCACCGTTTCCACGTCTTCCTTCGTGATCGTCACGAGATCCTTGTCGGTGACGGATACGAGGGTGGCCAGACGGTTTGCCTGGTTGGTGAGCGTCTTCTCGAAGAAATTCCGCGCGTCACGGCCGTTCGCAAAGCCCGGAAGCTTCTGCGCGACACGGTTCTCGAAGAATTTCGCCACGCAGTCATGCGCATCGTCCGTCAGCTCGAAAAACGCCTTGCTGCAGATGCCGCAGAAGATCTCCGTCAGTTCCTCCGGCGTGTAATCGTCGAAGTGGATCTGCTTGTTGAAGCGCGAACGCAGACCGGGGTTGGAATCGAGAAATTCCTCCATCAGATCCGTGTAGCCTGCCACGATGACCACGAGGTCCTGACGGTTGTCCTCCATCGCCTTCAGGAGGGTGTTGACCGCTTCCATACCGAAGTCATTCGATCCGGTATTCGCCGTCAGTGCGTATGCCTCGTCGATGAACAGCAATCCGCCAAGTGCCGATTCTACGACCTTTTTGGTCTTCATTGCCGTCTGACCAACGTAACCGCTGACCAGTCCCGAGCGGTCGACCTCCACGAGGTGTCCCTTGCTGAGAACGCCGAGCTTGCGGTAAATTTTGCCAAGGAGACGCGCCACGGTCGTCTTACCGGTACCGGGGTTGCCGGAGAATACCATGTGCAGCGAAACGTAGGTCTGCGGCAGACCGCGCTCCTCGCGCATTTTGTGGACTTTCAGGAGATTGATGAGGGAATTGAGATCCTCCTTGACCTTGCCGAGGCCTGTGAGGGAGTTGAGGTTTTCGAGCAGCTCCTCAAGGCTCTCCTCCGGCTCCGGTTCGGGAGCAGGCTTCTCCGAGGCCGGTGTCATGGGATCCAGCAGCTCCCCGTCGTCGTTCTGCGAGGGCTGTTCGTTCGCGGAGCCCGGCGTGTGATTGACATCCGGGCGCACGCCAGCCGGCACGCTTGCCGGTGTTTCCATGCGTTCCTCCGGATTGGAGGGCACAGGCGGTGCGAAAGGATTGATACGCTCATGCTGCATCTTCTTCCAAGTGCGCAGATAAGCGGCTCTGTAATTTTTCAGACGGAGCATCAGCGCCGCCATGCATTTGGTCTGGCGGTCGTCGTACTTGCCGTCGAAGGTGATGAACTCCA
>JAFPXW010000437.1 GCA_017394565.1 Oscillospiraceae bacterium
ATAAGTACCTCCTCGGCAGCATCACGCTCGATGACGAGCAGCAGGCCAACGCCGACGTCCAGGAGGACGAAAAGCTCGATTCCACCGACTCCCTGACGCTTCTGAAGTACGTTGTCGAGATCATCGACGCGCGTCCGGTCAAGGAATAATTTGCATCCGTGATCTCAAAGGTCAAAATCCTGCACATTCAGAGAAGTCGCTCCGGCGGCTTCTCTTTTTTGTGACGGGATGGCGGCGCGGCGGTTGGAATCGGGGGTGCAGCCCAAATCGGGGTGCTGGGGGCGACGCCCCCTGCAAAAAAGCCCCCTCCTTGGAGATAAGCAGGCAGCCAGCGAGTTTACGAGCGCAGCTGCTCGGGGGGGACAGGGGGGCGCCGCCCCCCTAAAAAAGCTTTTTTAAAAAAATAGCCCCCTCCTTGGGGAGGGGGTTGGGGGTGGGGGGAAAGAAACGCGCCTGTTCAATTTGCTAAGTTGTTAGCATTGCCACGGTGTGGGGAGATGCTGAGCCACGCGAAGCAGAGGAAACGCGCCTTTTTTCATAACAGAACCTGAAAATTGATTTCCGCGCCTTCCTGCAAAAGGCTCTTTACATCCCGTCAGGAATGTGCTATAATTGTTTCAAACACGCGGTGATCGGCTGCGCGTCATTCCCTGACAGGAGGATTATGATGAATCGAAACAAACTCACCGCCCTGCTGCTTTCCGCGATGCTGCTGCCTTTTTCCGGCTGTGCGAAAGGCTCCGGCGCAGACAGCGGCAAAATGCGCAGCGACCTCACCGCCATGACCTGCGCCCACGAAATGGGCGTCGGCATCAACCTCGGCAACACCTTCGAGGCGTACTGGGCTTCCGACAGCAACGCCACGTCCGGCGCTTCCATGATCGGCGACAATACGCCCGGCGACTACGAAACCTGCTGGGGCGCCGTTGTCACCACGCGCGAATGCATCGACGGCTACGCCGACGCCGGATTTCACTGTGTGCGCATCCCCGTGTACTGGGGCAACATGATGGCGGATGACGGCACATTCACCATCCATGACGCTTACCTTGCCCGTGTCCGGGAGGTCGTGGATGACTGCCGCGCGAACGGGCTTTACGTCGTCCTGAACATCCATCACTACGACGAATTTCTCATCAAGCACTTTTCCAAGGAGGAGGCCCTTGATGCCGCTGCCGTTATCTGGAAGCAGATTGCTGAATATTTCCGCGATTATTCGGACTTTCTCGTGTTCGAGGGCTATAACGAGGCCCTTGGCTCCGCACCCGATGACGTGGTCCTCTCCGAGGACGAGGCGTATGATTATGTCAACGAGATGAATCAGGTGTTCGTCGATACCGTCCGCGCGACCGGCGGCAACAACGCCAGCCGCATCCTCATTGCCTCCGGCTACTGGACGAACATCGACAACACCACGAAGGAAAAGTTCCGGATGCCGGACGATCCGGCCGGGGACAAGCTGATGGTGTCGGTGCATTATATCGACAACGCCTTCTACTGGATGAACATGGTCGGCGGCGACCGCTGGATCGACTACAGCCGTGCGCAGTGCGACCTGCTGACCGAGCGCTTCACGACGGAGAACATCCCGGTGTTCGTCGGCGAATGCACCTCCATCTACACAGCCGACCACTTCATCAAGCACCCGAAATACGAAACCTCCGCCGAATGTCTGCAATTCGAGCTTGACCTCGCCGCCGACTGTGGATTCGTGCCGGTGCTGTGGGATGTCAACGACAACTTCTACTCGCGCACCGATTGCAGGATCAAATCCGAGGACGACCAGGCGGTCATCCGGGAAGTTGCACAGCGCATCGCCGCACATTAAATTTCTGATCTTTTTCTTGCCCTCCCGACATCAAAATCCTGCCACAGGAGATGTGGAACCACTCTATCATTTTTGTGAGAAAATCCTGATATGATAGTAATTTTTTCTATTTTCTGCCCTGATGCGCGCATCTGCGCATCAGGGTATGATTTTTTTAATCAATTTCCGTATTTTTTTACGTTATCCCCTTGCAAAGGACAGGATTTCGTGGTATAATATAAGTGTATAATTAAGTGTATAATTTTGCAATCTGTAAAGGCAATCCCGCACTTTGTATCATAGAAGGAGTGACTTTTTTGAAGGAAATCACACAGGATCTCGGTCACGGCATCTCCCTGACACGCATCACCGAGCCAAAATTCACAACGAATACGCTGATGGTCATGATGCTCGTTCCGGTCGTGCCGGAAAAGAACGCTGCCTATGCACTGGCACAGTCCCTGCTCACGCAGTCCTGCCGCAGGTATCCCGATAATGCTTCCATGACGATCCGGCTCGATGAGATGTACGGCGCTTCCCTGAACAGCTCCCTGAGCATCAACGGTGGCGTGATGCAGATCCTCATCAGCGGCAGCGTCATTGCCAACCGCTATGCGCTTGCCGGCGAGGATCTTCTGGGTGATATGACCGACCTCCTGCTGGGCTGCCTCTTTGATCCGAATGTCAGGGACGGTGCCTTCGATGCAGGTGAATACAGGATCCAGCGCAAGGAACTGCTCGATGCGATTGATGCGATGATCAACAACAAGCGCGGTTACGCTCTCGTGCGTGCCCGTCAGATCGCATTCCGCGGCGAGCCGGATGCTTACCTCGTGTACGGTACGCGCGAGGATGTCGAAAAGCTCGATCCTGCGAGTGTTTATGAGGCTTACCTCGATCTGCTGCGCCGTGCGGTGATCCGTGTGTATTGCGTCGGTCCCGAGCCCTGCGACGGTCTGCCGGAGCGTTTGCAGGAAGCTTTCGGAAAGCTCACAGACCGCGCACCGGAGGCGCTTCCCTACGAAGCCCCCAGCAAGCCGAAGCCTGCTCCCGAATCCTTCACAGAACCCATGGAGGTCACACAGTCCAAGCTTGTCCTCGCATTCAAGGGCGAAAACCTGCCGTATGAAGCATTCCGGCTGTTCTCTGCCGTTTACGGCGGCACTCCCTTCTCGATGCTGTTCTCGAATGTGCGCGAGAAGATGAGCCTTTGCTACTACTGCGCGAGCCGTGTCATCGCCGGCAAGAATACGCTCATCGTAGACAGCGGCGTCGAGCTTGCCAATGCAGAGAAGGCGCACGAAGCCATTCTGGCACAGCTTGACGCGATGCGCCGCGGCGAATTCTCCGAGGAGCTGCTCGAGAACGCCAAGCACAGCATGGTCAATTCCCTGCGCGGGATCGGTGACACGCCGTCCTCCTGCATTTCGGATGCGTATGAGCGTTTCTACCGTCCGGACGGCGCCGATGTGGAGGAGCGCGTGCAGCGTTACCTCTCGCTCACCCGTGAGGATATCATCGCCGTGGCCAATGCCCTGACCGAGGATACTGTTTATCTGATGCAGCAAGGAGGCGTACACGATGGAACGTAACACCGAGATCATCCGCAGCGAGCAAAGCGGCGCAGAATGCCTGCACGTCAAGCACCAGAGCGGTCTGGATATCTATATCATGGAAATGGAGGGCTACCACTCCTCCTTTGCCCTGTTCGGCACGAAGTATGGCTCCATCAATACGCGCTTCCGTGTGAAGGGCGAGGACACCTACACCGAAGTTCCGGAGGGCATCGCGCACTACCTCGAGCACAAGCTTTTTGAGAACGAGGACTGCGACGCCTTTGAGAAATATGCACGCACCGGCGCCAATGCCAATGCCTACACATCCTTTGACCGGACGGCGTACCTGTTCTCCTGCTCGGAGCATTTCGCCGAGTCGCTGGAGATCCTGCTCACGTTCGTACAGGAGCCTTACTTCACGCCGGAGAACGTCGAGAAGGAGCAGGGCATCATCGCCCAGGAGATCCGCATGAATGACGACGAGCCCGGCTGGCGCGTGTTCTTCAATATGCTGCGTGCGATGTACCACAACCATCCGGTCCGCATCGACATCGCAGGCACCGTCGAGAGCATCCGAAAGATCGACGCTGACCTGCTGTACAAGTGCTACCATACCTTTTATAATCTGCACAATATGACGCTGGCGGTCGCCGGCAATGTCAAGGCGGACGAGGTGCTCGCACTCTGCGACAAGCTTCTGCGTCCGTGCGAGGATCAGGGGCTCGAACAGCTCTACGCCGACGAGCCCGACACGATCGTCAAAAATTATGTGGAAGATACGCTCCCCGTGGGTGCGCCGATCTTCAATCTCGGCTTCAAGCTTCGCCCGCTGAGCGGCATGGAACTTGTCCGCGCAGAGCTGCTGACCTCCACCATGCTCGAAGTCCTTCTGGGCCCGAGTTCCCGGCTTTACAACGAGATGCTGGAGGAGGGGCTCATCAATTCCGAATTTGAGGCAGATGCGCCCTTCACCGGTGACGGCTACTTCGTACTGTCCTGCGGCGGCGAGACGCAGGATTCGGAGGCTGTCCGCGACCGCATCCTGGAGGAGATCCGCCGTGCGCAGAAGGATGGCTTCGACCAGGAAAGCTTCGAGCGCATCAAGCGCGTTCACTACGGCTCGATGATCCGTTCGCTCTCCAGCGTGGAGGCCAATGCCAGCATGATGCTCAATGCCTATATGGCCGGTGTATCGCCGTTTTCGAGCATCGAGTCCCTTGCGGAGATCACCTACGAGGACGCCTTGCAGTTCCTGCGTGACGAGGTCGATCCCGATCGTCATGTGCTGTCGGTCGTTCACAGCTAAGGAGGATCGGACTCTTTTATGAAAACACTTGCAGAAATGGGCTACACGGATCTCGATTACAATGAGATCGTGTTCCCGCATCTCGGTATCGACATCCACCTCGATCCCACGGCGTTCACGATTTTCGGGCTGGACGTCCAGTGGTACGGCATCCTGATCGTCATCGGTCTGCTGCTGGCGATGGGGTTTGCGTACCGGAATATGCGCCGCGTCGGCATTGATTCTGACCGCGCAACGGATGCCATCATCGGCGGCATCATCGGCGCGATCATCGGCGCACGCGCTTACTACGTCATTTTCAACTGGGATGAATACAAGAACGACCTCCCCTCCATCTTCAACACCCGCGAGGGCGGACTTGCCGTGTTCGGCAGTCTGATCGGTGCGGTCATCGTCGGCGGCATCATCTGTAAGATCCGCAAGGTCAGATTCCTCCCGATGATGGACTTGTGCGGTGTGGGCTTCCTCATCGGACAGGGCATCGGCAGATGGGGCAATTTCTTCAATCAGGAAGCCTTCGGCAGAAATACCGACAGCCTGTTCGCCATGTCCGGCGGCAGAGTCCAGCAATGGATCGCCGCCAACTATAACGCACTCGGCAGCCTGAATGCTGATGTTACGCTTGACGCCGCGTATCCGGTGCATCCGTGCTTTCTGTACGAATCCGTGTGGTGCCTGCTCGGAGCGCTGCTGCTGGGGATAACCCTGAAGAAATGGCGCAAATTCGACGGTCAGATCATCCTGATGTACATGATCTGGTACGGCGCGGCACGTTTCGTGATCGAGGGCCTGCGCACCGACAGCCTGACCATCGGCACACTGCGCGTCTCGCAGGCGCTCTCGGCGGTCATCTGCGTCGGCTCGGTCATCGCGCTCATCATCCTTTTAAATAAGGTCGGGCGCATGGGCAGCGAATATCAGCTGTATGTCAATACCGCTGAATCCAGACAGCTGCTCGCAGAGGCGGATGAACGCCTCGCACAAAAAACACAGAAGAAATCTGAAAAGTCCCAAGACACGCCAACAGATTCGATCCTTTCAGACAACAACATCTCCGAACAGGATGGGACTCCTCCAAAGGAGAACAATGATGATGATGAATGACACCAAAAAAACAAACAGACAGAACAGTCTGGCT
Source organism: Oscillospiraceae bacterium (assembly GCA_017394565.1). GTDB lineage: Bacteria > Bacillota > Clostridia > Oscillospirales > Ruminococcaceae > UBA3855. Next base: position 5,808 of record JAFPXW010000437.1, read on the forward strand.
GCCACCATACAGGGCATCTCGAAACGAAAACGAGCCTCGATGTTCTTCTTCGTTCTCTTGCTCGTGCTGTATTTTCTGACATCCGTGGTACGAAATGCGATCTCCAATTCTGACGATGTCCTGATGCTGTTCGGCAATCCCGTACCCACAGGCGCCTTCACCGGAGTCATCGCGTCGATCGCCAATACCTTTATCATCTTTCTGGTCGTATTCTACGGAAAACTCGGCTTTTTTACTTCGCTGGCACTCCTGGTGATACATTTCCCGATCATTATCAATGGCATGATCCATTCCCACAACCTGACCAGTATCCCCGGCTTGTTCTCGAACCTGTTCACGATCTTCGCCATCTGGCTGCTGTACCACAATAATGTCAAGATCGACAACTATCAGCAGCGCCTGCGTGAGCAGGCCGTCACTGACCTGCTGACCGGACTTCCGAACCGGTTCGCCTGCACGGAGCTGATCAGCGAGCTGGTGGAGGAGGGCAAGCCCTTTGCGATCGTTTCCATCGACCTGAACAATTTCAAGAGCATCAACGACACGATGGGCCACGACACCGGCAACGCCGTCCTGATCGAGGTCGCCAACCGCTGGAAAAATGTCGCGGAAAATTCCCTGACAGAAACCCAGGACTTTATCGCGCGTCAGGGCGGTGATGAGTTTGTTCTCATCATCCGCGGCTACCGTTCCGACGGGGACATCCTCAATACCATCCGCAGCTACGAATCCATCCTGGAGAACCGCATCACGGTGGACGGGTATGATTACTACATCGCGGCAAGCTTTGGTTATGCGGAATTCCCGAAGGACGCAAAGACCGCAGATTCGCTGTTTTCCTACTCGGATGCCGCCATGTACGAGGTCAAGCGCCTGGGCAGCAGCAACCACATCCTGCGGTTCACGCCCGACCTGCTCAAGGACGAGCATACCCTCGAGATGGAACGAATCATCCGCTATGCGCTTGACAACGACAAAGTCCGCTTCCACCTCCAGCCGCAGTACACCATCGAACACCGCCTGCGCGGCTTCGAGTCGCTGGCGCGGATCGAGGATCAGAACGGCAAGCTCCTGAACCCGACCTCCTTCATTCCGGTGGCGGAAAAGGTCGGACTTGTGGACAAGATCGACAGCGCGGTGTTCCGCAGTTCGATGCAGTTCCTTGGCGAAATGATCAAGAAAACCGGCACCGGTATCACCGTCAGCGTCAATGTTTCGGTGCGCCACCTCATGAAAACCGACTTTCTCGACGAGGTGCGCTCCAATCTGGAGACCTATCACATTCCGCCGCAGCAGCTGGAGATCGAGATCACCGAGTCCGTCATGATCGACTCCGCCGAAAAGGCGCTCGACTGCATCAATGCCATCAAGGATATGGGCATCAAGATCGCGATCGACGACTTTGGTACGGGGTACTCCTCGCTGAGCTATCTCAACAAGGTCCCTGCCGACCTGCTGAAGATCGACAAGTCCTTCATCGACAAGATGAACTCCAGCGACTCCTCCAAAAAGTACGTTGCTGCGATCATCTCCATCGGGCACATCATGAATTTCGATGTCATTTCCGAGGGTGTCGAGGAAACCGATCAGCTTGATACCCTGCGCGGCATCGGCTGCGACTTCATCCAGGGCTTCATCTGGGGCAAGCCACTTCCTCCCGAGGAAGCCGCCAAGCTCGTCTACGCGGACGCGCAGATGGATTAAAACGGATACATACAAAACGACCTGCCGTCGGAAAGATGGCAGGCCGTTTTTTGAATTTCCCGAAACCCCTTGCAAAAAAAAACGGGATATGGTATACTATAACTATTAAACCCCGTGAATCAAGGAGGAATCTACCCATGGCAAACATCATCGACGGCAAGGCAGTCTCTGCCAAGGTCAAGGAACAGGTCCGCATCGAAACCGAAGCACTCATCGCAAAGCACGGCATCCAGCCCGGACTTGCGGTCGTGATCGTCGGCAATGATCCGGCTTCCCGCGTCTATGTCAACAACAAGAAAAAGGCCTGCGAGGCGGTCGGCTTCAAGTCCTTCGAGTACGCACTGCCGGAGGAGACCACGCAGGAGGAGCTGCTCGAGCTCGTGGAAACCCTCAACAACGACAAGAATGTCAACGGCATCCTCGTCCAGCTGCCTGTCCCGAAACAGATCGACGACAAGGCGATCATCAATGCCATCTCCGCCGAAAAGGACGTTGATGCGTTCCATCCGGAGAATGTCGGCAGGATCATGATCGGTGACTACAGCTTCCTGCCGTGTACGCCGGCCGGTGCCATGGAGCTGATCGACTCCACCGGTGTGGACGTTGCCGGCAAGAACTGCGTTGTCATCGGCAGAAGCAACATCGTCGGCAAGCCCATGGCGATGCTGCTCCTCCACCGCAGCGGCACCGTCACCATCTGCCACAGCCGCACCCAGAACCTCGCAGAGGTCACCCGTCAGGCGGATATCCTCGTGGCAGCTGTCGGCAAGGCGAACTTCGTTACCGGCGACATGGTCAAGGAGGGGGCTGTCGTGATCGACGTCGGCATCAACCGCCTCGACAACGGCAAGCTCTGCGGCGATGTCAATTACGCCGAGGTCGAGCCGAAGGCAAGCTGGATCACCCCCGTCCCCGGCGGCGTCGGCCCCATGACCATCGCCATGCTCATGCGCAACACCCTTACTGCGGCAAAGGCACAGAACGGAATCCATGAGTAATTAGGAATGAGTAATTAGGAATGAGGAATTAGAAAAGTCCTTAGCTTTGGGAAGTTTCCCTTAGCTAAGGACTTTTTCAGTCTTTTTTATTTCGTCGCCGGAGGC
>JAFPXW010000438.1 GCA_017394565.1 Oscillospiraceae bacterium
ATGACAAGGACGTACTTGCCGTTGGTATCCTCACCGATCGCACTCGACGGGACAACGCAGTCGTAATTCTGGGACGAGCAGGTGATGGACAGCGCCAGCATCTGACCGACGGTCACGTCGCTGCCGGAAATATCGAAGGTCAGGAGTTTGTCAGTGCTGGAGGGATTCTGCGGATCGGTGCGTGCGCTGACGAGCTTGGCGGTGATGTCGCTGTAGTAATTGTTGGTGACTTCCGCAAGCGAACCGATCTTGACGCGGCGTGCCTGGTCTGCGGTCGCTGTGAATTCCACCGTATAGCCGGAATTAGTCAGCGTGATGTTCGCGAGCGTCATGCCTTCGGTGACTTCATCGCCGGCTGCGACATTGACGGAGCTGACCACACCGTCGTTCTTGGAGGTGATGGTCTGCGAGCCGGAATCCTTGCGGAGTTTTTCGAGTGCTTCCTTCTTCTGGTCGATGGCAAGCTGCTGGCTCTGGAGATCGAGCGCCGCGCCCTTGGCAGTGATGTCGTCGGTCTTCTTAGTTTCCGCAAGCTCAATGATAAGGCTCTGGAGCGCCTTTTCGTTGGCGCTGACGGTTTCTTCGAGCGTCGCGATGTCAAGCGTTTCGCCCTGTGCGTCGTAGGCATTGACGGTCGCATTGGCGGAATCGAGTGCCTCCTGTTCGGAAGCGATCGCCTGACCTATGGCGGATGTGACGGAACCGAGGGAATTGGTCACAGCCGTTCTTGCGGCATCGGCAGCTGTCTGGGCGCCGGAAACCTTCTCTGCGGCATCCTTGACAGCCTGCTCCTTTTTCTGGATGTCCGCAAGTGCCGTCTTGGCGGATTCGACATCCTCATGTGCATAACGTGCGGCAGATTCGGCATCCTCCATTGCACGCTTCAGTTCGAGGTCGCCGCCGCTGGCTTCATAGTCGGCTTTCGCACGGGCGTAAGCCGTGTCCGCAGCTTCTGCTGCACGTTCGAGCGTTGTCACAGTGACCTGCTGCTCCGCGGAGGAAACGGTCACTTCTGCGCTCCTGGCTTCCAGCTCTGCTTTGGCGGCTTCGAGGTCAGCGCTTGCCTGATCGTAAGCCGTTTTTGCGGAGGAAACCGCAGAGGTGTACTGAGAGGGAATGCCTTCGAGTTCGCCGGTCTGCGCAAGGGAGAGGTAGCCCTTGAGTTCCAGAAGCTTCTCGGAAGCGTCAGCGGCCTTCTTGGTCGCCTGCTGGTAAGCCGCGGCAGAAATGCCGGAATTTGCCTTGGAACGGGCACTGTTGAGCTTGGCGATGCTGGACTGGAGATCAGCACGCGCGTCCGCGATCGCCTGATTTTCCTTTGCATAGTCCGGAACGACGGTCAGCAGGGCTTTCTGATACTCCAGTTCCGCCAGGCGGATCTCGTCCTCAGCAGCCTTCAGCTCTTCCTCGCTGCCGCCCGATTCGAGGACGAACAGCTTGTCGCCGGCTTTGACCTCGTCGCCGTTCTTGACGTGAACGCTGGTGACCTTGCGGTTGCTGTCGCAAACGACATTGTAATTCTGATTCGCCGTCACAACGCCGGTGCCGCGGACTTTCTCCGTGATCTGTCCATAGCCTGCGTACTGCGCGGAAACCGTCGGCAGGCTGTGATTGAGGATGGTATTCGAGAAAAATGTCAGCACCAGCAGCAGTGCCAGAAAAATGATGAGGATCGTTTTGATCCGTTCGCGCCGCTTGGCGTTTTTGTTTTCTTCCATGATAATTCCCTCCGTTATAGATAGATGTGATTCTGATACGATTTTTCTTCTAATCGCTTAGAAGAAAACTGCGTGTGCCGTACAAAACTCGTCTCATGCATTTCCATACGCCGCCTACGTCGGCTATAAAAATCTTAATATCTTAAGATTTTTTAAATGGAAAATAGTATGATGGGTAAGCCGATTTATCCCTTGACACCGCCGGAATAGGTGATGCCCTCCACGAGGTATTCCTCGCCGTAGAGGAACAGAAGCAGGGCAGGGATCATATAAACGACCGCCACCGCAAATGCCAGCCCCACGTCGCCGGAATTGATCTGCGAGAGGAACACCGACAGCGGATATTTGTCCTGATCCTTGAGGAGGATCAGCGGCTGTTCGACCATGTTCCAGTAGTCGATGAACACTAAAAGCCCGATGGACAGCATCGCACTGCGTGTCAGCGGCAGGCAGATGTGCCAGAAGATCTGGAATTCGTTGGCACCGTCGAGTCTTGCGGCTTCGTAGTAAGCCTTCGGGATGCGACGCATGACTTTCGTCAGGAGATACACGCTGAACGGCGAGAAAATTCCGGGGAGAATGATCGACCAGCGCGTTCCCAGGATGCCCAGCCAGTCGGACACGAGGTAATTCGGCACGAGCGTGACCTGATAGGGCATCAGCATTAAGATAATGTAAGAGAAGAAGATGATCTCCCGGATTTTTCCGCGGTACCGCGAGAACCCGTAGGCCGTGAATGCCGCCAGCAGGATCTGGAACACCGTGATGGGAACGACCAGAATGACGGAATTCCAGAATTTCAGCAGGTAATCCGGACTCTTGAACAGGACGGATGCGTACTGCGAGAAGCTGACCTTATCCGGAATGAACTTGAGGTTCAGTTCCTCGGAAATGTAGGATTTTTTGTCGGCAGTTGCGCTGTCGATCATGGCGCCGTAGTTGGCGGTGATCTCCTTTTCCGTCATGAAGGAATTGCTGATGGTCAGCACGGTCGGCATGATAAAGAGGATCGCTGCGGTCAGTGACAGCAGGAACAGCAGCACCGTGAGGAGATCGGTATGGAATTTTCGTTTCGGTAATGGCTTCATTCTTCCACATCCTCCCCGTAATGACGCTCGATCAGGAACAGGATGCCGATGATGACGATCATCACCAGTGACAGCAGGACTGCCGCGCTGGAAAGCTTCTGATAGTCGAGCGAATTGAAGGTATTGTTCATGAAGTGCTGGAGCAGATACATACTCTCGAACGGGTAGTCGCCTGTCAGCAGGTACACCTCGCGGAACATCTTGAACGAGCTGATGATCGACAGGATCGTCACGAACAGGATCGTCGGCGAGAGGTAGCGGAGCTTGATATGCAGGAAGGTATACCATCCGCTGGCACCTTCCAGCTGTGCGACCTCGATGATGTCCCTCGGGATGCCGGCGATGGCGGACATGAACAGGATCATGTTGTAGCCGAGCGTTTTCCAGAGGAACATGACCGTCAGCACCATGTACGACCAGTTGGTCTTGAACCAGTCCACGGGTTCGATGCCGAACCATGCGGTGACCTGATTGAGTGTGCCGTGGTAGTGGAAGATGACCTGCCACACCAGCACGACCGATGCGATCGGCACCATCAGCGGACACAGGAAGCACGACCGCAGCCAGCTTTTGCCGGGGATCCTGGAATTGAGCGCGAACGCCATCCAGAGTGACAGGATCACGGACAGCGGCACAGCGATGCCGGAGAAGATCGCTGTGTTTTTCGCGGCTCGCAGAAACGCGGCGTTCGAGAACAGCTTCACGAAATTGTCAAGCCCGACGAAATTCGAGAAGATCGGGTTATCCAGAACTGAGTAGTAGATGACCACGCAGAACGGGATGATGAAAAAGACCAATACACCGAGCAAACTCGGCAATAGCCAGCTCCACGCCTTGCCTTCCTCCGCAATGCGGCGCCGGAGCTTTTGTTTTGAGGGCTGTGTCAAGATGCCTCACACTCCTTTTTAATTCCTTTATTAGATCATAAACGGGAAAAAATGATTGATTCACACTGTACTATTTATGATAGCACACCTATTGCAAATTGTCAAGGACTTCTCCGAATCTTACAAAAGTGTTATTTTTCGGGATGGCGCACCTGAGAGTGCCCCCACCCCAACCCCTCCCCCGGTGGGGGAGGGGCTATCATGCGGGGGCTGCCGCCCCCTGCACCCCGGTCACCTTACAAAACCGCTTTTTGACAATC
>JAFPXW010000439.1 GCA_017394565.1 Oscillospiraceae bacterium
AGAAGCTTTCTCGGATCAAAGCCCTTGCCCTGCTTGTCCTTGCCAGCCTCGATGTACGCGCGGGTAGCTTCCTGGAATGCCCACTGGCACTCAGTGTTAACGTTGATCTTAGCAACGCCCAGGGAGATCGCCTTCTTGATCTGATCGTCAGGAATACCTGTACCACCGTGCAGAACCAGCGGCATCGGAGTCTCTCTGCCCTCGTTGACACGCTTGTTGATCGCGTCGAGCGTCTCAAAGCTCAGGCCTTCCCAGTTCTCCGGATATGCGCCGTGGATGTTGCCGATACCAGCAGCCAGCATGGTCACACCCAGATCTGCAACCGTCTTGCACTCCTCAGGATCTGCGCACTCGCCTCTGCCGATGACACCGTCTTCCTCACCGCCGATGGAACCAACCTCTGCCTCCAGGGACAGACCGAGTACATCGCAGGTGTTCTTCAGTGCGGTAGTCTTCGCAACGTTCTCCTCGAACGGCAGATGAGAACCGTCGAACATGATGGAGGAGAAGCCAGCGTTGATGCAAGCCTTAGCGCCCTCGAAAGAGCCGTGATCCAGATGCAGAGCAACCGGAACAGTGATGCTCAGCTCCTCGATCATGCCCTTGACCATGCCAACGACAGTCTTGTAGCCGCACATATACTTGCCTGCGCCCTCAGATACACCGAGGATGACCGGAGAATTCAGCTCCTGAGCAGTCAGCAGGATCGCCTTTGTCCACTCGAGATTGTTGATGTTGAACTGACCGACAGCGTACTTGCCTGCACGCGCCTTGTCCAGCATTTCCTTAGCAGAAACTAATGCCATAATAATGACCTCCTGAATTTTCTTTCTGGGCAATGCCCATCAGTTCTATTATACTATATTTGACAGCAAATTGCAAGAGTTTCCGGAAAATTTTCCGGAGAAAACCACCGCTTTCCTGCAAAACTGACCTATGTTCATTCAGATTGACGAAATTGTTTTACATATTGCACAAGTTTTGTTGTAAAGCAAACCTGTTTGCTGTATCTTCTGGCAAATTCGATACAAAACGCTTGACTTTTCTGTAAATATCATTTACAATAAGGGTACAGCGTTTCCATATGAAACGCAGAGATCTAAATTTATGAGGGGGTTACATTTTCTATGTGGACAAGAAGCTTATTAAAACAGAACGCATGGAATAACCTGAAGGGCTACTACTGGCCTGCACTTGGCGTTACCGTTCTCTCCAGTATGCTTGGCGCAAACGGAGGCGGTTTCGGCGGCGGAGGCGGTTTCGGCGGTTCGAGTTATTCCGACAGCTCCAGCTACTCCGGCAGCGGATCTGGCAGTGATGATTTCGATCCGGCGATGATCGGCGTTTTCATCGCAGTTTTCTTAGGGGTATTCGTGTTCGTGCTTGCGATCAGCATGGTTTACACCTGCTTCGTCGGCAATCCGACCAAGTGCGGTGAGTGCAAATACTTCGTGACCGCGCGAAACGGCGATCAGAGGTTCGCGCATATGTTTGACAACTTCAAGGGCGGCAACTATATGCCGACGGTCAAGACCATGTTCTTCTACACGCTGGAGATCATGCTGTGGTCGCTGCTCTTTATCATTCCGGGTGTCATCAAGGGCTATGAATACGCGCTCGTTCCCTATCTGCTTGCCGAGAATCCGCGCCTCGACTGGAAGCGTGCCAAGGAGATCTCCAAGCAGACGATGGACGGCGAGAAGATGAATTTCTTTGTACTCCGCCTGTCCTTCATCGGCTGGTATCTGCTGGGTTATCTGGCTTGCTGCATCGGTGTCGTTGCTGTTGTGCCTTACCAGATGGCGACCGAAGCGGAATTCTATATGTGCATGAGAGCCAAGATGCTGTCCTTCGGCTTCACTTCTGAGGAAGAACTGACCGGCGGCTTCTACAATGGCATGGGCGGCAGCGATCCGTCTGATCCGAACGGTTTCGGCGGCGGTTCGAGCTACAATGAGCCGAACTTCTCCAATAATGCCTACGATGTTCCGAACGATCCGTATCAGTCCGCGCAGAACAACTATGGTCAGACGCAGTACGGTAATTACACCAACCCGAATGACCAGTACAACGGTCAGATGCCTGACATCAGCGCTGATCTGAACCAGAATCCTTACGACAACACGAACCACGACGATCCGAACAATCCTTACAATCAGTAATCGTAAAGCACGAATCCCCTCCGGTGATGAAAACCGGAGGGGATTTTTTAGATTCGCTTAAATGATGGTTTTGTCTTCCGTATCCTCCGCCACAGGCTTTCGGATGATGGAATTGCGCGGGAAATCGTACTCACACGGGAAATGGAAATCCATCATCGCATGATTGACGGTTTCGATGCGCTCGTTCTCGCCGTTGTAAATTTCGTCAAGCTTCAGGGAAACCGGCGGCTTCTGCGGTGCGAGGATCTCCACTGTGTCGCCGGAGAAGAAGCGATTGCGCTGTGTCGCATAGCAAATGCCGTTCTCGCAGTGATCGACGATGCCGACCACGTCGCAGGTGCTGATATAGCCGGAATTCTCATAATACTGACAGGCATTCGGATGCCCGAAGAAAAATCCCGTGCAGTAGCGGCGGTGGCTGACCTTGAACACCTCGTCACGGATCTCCTGCGGCAGCTTGTAGTCATGCGGATGCGCAAGGTAATAGTCCATCGCCATGCGGTAGGCATTGGTCACGACCGAAACGTAATATGCTGATTTCGCGCGTCCCTCGATCTTGAAGGAGGTCACGCCGGCTTCCACAAGCTTGTCGATGTGGTCGATCAGGCACATATCACGCGCATTCAGGATGTACGTTCCCTCCGGCGCTTCCTCGATCGGCATGGGCAGATGCGGACGCTTTTCCTCGACGATGTGATATTTCCAGCGGCAGGGCTGGGCACACGCGCCGCGGTTGGCATCGCGGTCGGTGAAATACGCCGACAGCTGGCATCTTCCGGAAAACGACACGCACATCGCGCCGTGGACGAACACCTCGATCTCCAGATCGTCCGGAATTCTCCGGCGGATCTCCGCGATCTCGTCGAGCGACAATTCCCTTGCAAGCACCACGCGGCGTGCGCCCATCTCGTAGAGGACGTTCGCGGTCTGGTAATTGACGATGCCCGTCTGGGTGGACATATGGATGGTCATTTGCGGTGCAAGCTTCCGGATCACCGAAAGCACACCCAGATCCGCCACGATCATTGCATCCACGCCGGCATTGACGGCTTCGCTGATGAAATTCGGCAGGAATGCAAACTCCTCGTTGCGCGGCAAGGTGTTGACGG
>JAFPXW010000440.1 GCA_017394565.1 Oscillospiraceae bacterium
ACATAAGGAATATCACGTTCTGTTGGGGATTTCTCCGGCAGCGGCACGCAGGAACGGATCGCGTCCCAGAGCTCCGGCGGCATCGGCACTGGATAGCAAAGCATATGGCTCTCATTCCAGGCATCCGGTTCGGCTGGGCTGACAGGTGTGAAAACGCCGTAGCCTTCGCGTTCCTCGCGCCACTCCATGTAGCCGTGTTCCGGATCGCAGTGCAGTTCGCCGCGTGATGTGGTGATGCAGAGGGATTCGGTTTCCGCTTTGAATTCCGAATTGACCGGGCACTCGATGGCACGCCATTCATTTGTGGTGAGGATCTCGCGTAAGGATGCGGCTTGCGCATCGGAAAGCGGCACGCCGTCGACGGAGAATTCTTCCCCGTCAAGCTCCCCCATCGGACAGGTCGGATAAATGCCGTCGATAAGAAGATGCTTGACTGTCAGCATGAACGTATCCTCGTTCACCCAATAATAGCGCCGTGACGGAACGGATGCATCTGCCGTCCCATTCTCGCCTTCCTCATGGGAAACCTGATGTGCTTCGTACATCAGGCAATCCGTATCCAGCCAGAACACGAGCGTTTCCTCACCGTCATCGGTCTGGAGATGAACCGTCAGGCTCTCGCCGTGTGCAGGATCTGCGCTGCGCAGCGTGTTGTATTCATACAGCGTATTGGCATTCAGCAGGTCGCTGAGGGCTGCCTGCTGTCCATCGGTGCATGGGATCGGCGTTCCATCGGAGGATCCGATCCCCCTGATGCGCATAAACACGTCAGAAAATGCACGTTCCGGCGGTGCATACTCCACGTCCGTATTCTGAAATACCACGATTTCCTGCAAACAGCGGATCAGCTCCTCGTCCAGAGCATACCACTTCGTTCCGGCATTCGTCTGTACCATGACGTAATGCTCCTCCAGTGCCGGATCGACCTGAAATGTTGCAGTCAGGTATTTGGTATCGAAACGTTCCGGCTCCAGATGCAGTTCCATCGTGATGCACTCGATGTTACCGCAGACGGCTTCGGGTTCGGCTTGTTCACACCAGCCGTAGTTCTCAAACACCGCCTCCAGCGCCTGCGTTTCTGCCTCCGTCAGCCACCGCTGGAGTCTGAGCGTTGCCTCTGCGTCCACCTGCTCCCGAAGCTGTTCCTCTGCCCCGCGCGTCGTGTCGTCCGGATACGTCATATACGGACGTGTCACGGTCAGATCCCCGAACGGTGTGTAGACCTCCCGGCTTTCCGGTGCATCCGATAGCTGTGCCGCCGGATTGATCAGCGGTCTTGCGCGGCTGATCTGCCAGATGCCAAGTCCTGTGACCGCCAGCATCGCACACGCCGCAAGTCCTGTCAGCAAATAGCGAATGACCGGCGTTTTTTCGACTTCCGCCTGATAGACCTCACCGTCCTCCGGCAAGCTTGCGATCTTGGCAGAAAGCCGATGTCTGGCATCCTCCGGCATCCGGATGGTGCGAACAGCATGGTTCAGTTGTTCCTCGATGTTCATACGGGCTCACTCCTTCCCGAACGCTGCTTTGAGCAGCCGTCTGCCTTTTTGCAGGCGCATTTTGACTGTGGATTCGCTTTTTCCGATCATTCTGGCGATCTCCCGTGTCTTGTAACCCTCAACGTAATGCAGGATCAGCACCATGCGGCATGGCTCGGGCAATTCCATCAGCGCGTCGAGGATCCTGCCGTCCTCGCGTCTCTGCTCGGGCGGATGCAATTCCTGCGGATCGGTCGGGATGCTTCTTGCGGAACGCCGCAGCATCGTTCGGCATTGATTGACCGCCACCCGGATGAGCCACGCCTTGCGGTGTTCCTCACTGTCAAATTCCGGCGCCCGCGTGACATACCGCAGGAGGACCTCCTGCACCGCATCCTCTGCATCTGCATGGGAACGCAGACTGCACAGGCAGATCCGGTACAGCATATCGCCGTACTGCTGCACGAGCATTTGTCCGTCCCTTTTCTGCATCGGCATCAGCTCCTTTCATCAGTAATACGCATGAAGATGGTGAATGGTCAATCGTTTTTCAAAAAAACTAAAAAATCCCCCGGCTTCGCTCATATCTGCAAAGTCGGGGGGCATCAAATCAAAGCAGTTATCATACAATTTCCATTTAAAAATCTTAATATCATTAAGATTTTTATAGCTGCCGCAGGCAGCGTATGGAAATGCATGAGCCGTGTATTGTGCAGCTATACTGCACAAAACATAGCGTGCGCAGCACGCGCTTTCCTTCTGATCGCTTGTAAAGCGACCAGAAGGAAAATAGGATCAGGAAGTTCTGACAAAAGGGGGAATTGTCAGAAGCAAAGGGGGAATCAGGAAATTAAAGTGCGTAAAAGCTGTCGATCAGCTCCACGACATACTTGAGGATGTTCAGGGAGTCGGTGGAATCAATTTCGCCGCCTGCATCGACATCCGCCGCTTTCTTCTGGTCGTCCGTGAGGGTTTCCACGCCGAGAACGTACTTGTTCAGCAGGATCACATCCATAATGTCAACACCGCCGTCGCCGTTCACATCGCCTGGAACTGCCGCGTCGGAGGCAAGGTAGTTCACCTGTACGCCCGTTGCACCGGCATATGCCGCCGCCGTCGAACCCTTGACGCAGTTCACCACAAAGTCCTCTCTGACGCGGTGAACGAAAATATAGGAATACTGGCCATTCGCCGTGAAGGTCGAGGTACAGCCGAACGCCTCAGCGCCGATCCTTGCACCGTTTGCCAGGACAGTGACCTCCGGAAGATCGAGGGTGTTGATAAACGCCTCGGCGCCGATCTCGCGCACGCCTGCCGGGATCGTCAGCTCCGTCAGTCCGGTGGCTGCAAAGGCGCTCTCGCCGATGGTGCGCAGGCTCTCCGGGAGGCTCACGGATGTAAGGGCTTCGCAGCTGTGGAATGCGCTGCTGCCGATGCTGGTCACGCCCTCCGGAATGGTCACGGAGGTGATGCTCTTGTTCTGCTTGAATGCGCCGCCAAGGATGCTGGTCACGCCGTCCGGAACGACAACGTCACCCTTCGAGGCAGTACCGTCGATCAGCAGGCCGTTGATGATCAGCAGCGGAGAATCCTTCAGCTGCGCTTTCACCCACGGCGTTCCCTTAAAGGCGTCATCACCGACTTCCTCGATGGTTTCCGGGAGGTTCAGGGAGGCAAGCTTTGTGCAATCCGAGAATGCCTCCTTGCTGATGAGCGTCACGGAATCCGGAACGGTCACTTCGGTGACATACGTCTTCGACTTGCCGAAGATCTGCTCGCCGACGGCAGTGATGCCTTCCGGCAATGTGATGGCTACCGGATACTGCTCATCGAGGATCTCGTCCTCCTTCGGGGGCTCCTCCTTCTGGACGCCGACAGAGGGCGCACCTGCCTTCAGACCGCCGTTCTGTTCGCAGAGGTAGGAAGTCACCCACGCCAGCGGAGAATTCCAGTTGACGGCGCATTCGTTGACGGAGTAGGCTTCGATATTGTCCACATGACAAAGCTGTGCAGGGGTTTCGCCCAGAACGAAATCGCCGTCCTGCATGATCGGATCCTGCAGGTTGGAATTCGCACCGCCCAGCAGTACGCCGCAGGGCGCCTTCGGCATCGCGGTTTTCAGATTCTTCGCCCAGAAACGATGATGCGGATACTGACCGCTGTGTTCGCCGTAGCCGGTCACATAGGAGAAGTCCAGCGGATTTCTGCCGAGGATGTAGTCCATCGCTGCGGTCACGCCGTCCAGGTAGACCTGCTGTCCGGACTGATCGTATGCATACGCGAGAATGATCGCATTATCGGCAATAAAGGAATTCGAGCCCCATGCGTAATGCGCATAGCCGTTCTTGTCCTTCGCGCCCTGATACGGCAGTCCGTAGCCCTGCTCGCTGGTGTAAGTCACAAAGGTATCTGCGGCATCGGTAATGCTCTTAACAACAGTCGCAGTATCGTCGGCATCCAGCTTGTCTGCGTAGAGGGAGAGCGTCAGGCTGCCGAGTGCGCGGGTATTGCCCCAGTCAAAGGAACCTGTCTTGTCCTCCAGCAGGATCGACTGCGCCAGCTTGCCGTCGCCGT
>JAFPXW010000441.1 GCA_017394565.1 Oscillospiraceae bacterium
ATCATCTGCCCCCCATCTTTTCCGTCATCTTGCACAGTTCCTCCTAGCGATACATACAGTATCGCGTCGTCGTCACTGTACAATCTGACGAAAAATCTGCGGCGCATCTGACGCGCTGTCCTTTGTGCGGTATTGCCCTAATTCTAAAAAAATCAAAAACGATCCGGCGGCTTGCCGTCATTGCGAATGAAAAATGACGGTGAGCCGCTTTTCTTTGCGAAGGAGGGCACCTATGCTCATTGTGGCATTCATTGCCGCTGGACTGATCGCACTGGTCGATCAGCTCATCAAACTATGGATCACCGGCAATTTCCGGCTGTATGAGGAACGTCCCTTTCTCCAGATCGGGAGCCTCGACATCATGCACCTGCACTACATCCAGAACAACGGCTCGGCTTTTTCGAGCTTTGCAGGGCAGACGGTGCTGCTGCTGGTCATTACGGCGATCGGACTGGGTGTCTGCGTTTACTTCCTCGTCAACAAGGCGAAACAAAAACCGCTGCTGATGTGGAGTCTGACCATGATCCTCGGCGGTGCGGTCGGCAATCTCATCGACCGCATTTTCCGCGGCGGTGCAGTCGTCGATTACCTCGATGTGCAGCTGTTCAATTTCGCCATTTTTAATTTCGCCGACTGCTTCATCACGGTCGGAACGGCGTTGCTGGCGGTCTATATCCTGTTCTTTATGGATAAGGACGAGAAGCGCCGGAAATCGGAGAAACACCATGACGCAGCATGAGTTCTGCTTTCCGGCGGATGCCGTCGGACAGCGGCTTGACAAATGGATCGCGGCGCAGGGCATCGAGCTGACGCGCTGTGCAGTGCAGGGGCTGATCGCTTCCGGTCATGTGACCGTGGGCGGCAAGTCCATCCCCAAAAATTACCGTCCGAAAGCGGGCGACCAGATCTATCTGGAAGTGCCGCCGCCGGAGGAGATCGAGATTATCCCGCAGGACATCCCCCTCGACATCGTGTATGAGGACGAGGACCTGCTGGTCGTCAATAAACCCAAGGGCATGGTCGTGCATCCGGCTGCCGGAAATTATGACGAGACACTCGTCAATGCACTCATGTTCCACTGCAAGGGCAGTCTGTCCGGCATCAACGGCGTCATCCGTCCCGGCATCGTCCACCGCATCGACAAGAATACCAGCGGACTTCTGATCGTCGCGAAAAATGATTTCGCTCATCAGGGGCTTGCCGCGCAGATCAAGGAACATTCCTTCACGCGCGAGTACGAAGCCATTGCGGTCGGGCATTTCAAGGAAACGGAAGGCACCATCGACGCCCCCATCGGCAGACATCCCGTCGACCGCAAAAAAATGTGCGTGACGGACAAGAATTCCAAGCACGCCGTGACGCATTTTCTTGTGCAGCGGCAGTTTTCCGGCACAGCGCATCTGCGGCTGCGGCTGGAGACCGGCAGAACGCATCAGATCCGTGTGCATTTGTCCTACATCGGACACCCCATCTACGGCGACGATGTGTACGGAAAAGCCGTCAAGGGCACGCAGGGACAATGCCTGCACGCCCGGAAGATCGGCTTTCTCCATCCGCGTACCGGTGCGTATCTCGAATTTGAACGCGAAGCACCGGAGTATTTTCAGAAGCTTTTGACCAAAATGGAGAAGCAGTAGCCATGTTTGAAGATCCGCGTAAAATCTGCATCATCACCGACCTCGACGGGACATTCCTGCCGAAGTCAAAAACACCGCTGCCGCGTGATTTGGCGGCGGTCAGGAGATTTGAACAGGCAGGCGGGCTTTTTACCATTGCGACCGGCCGGACCGTGCAGGCTTCACGCCGCTATCCGGAGGAGCTTGGTCTGAAAAGTCCCATGATCGTGTTCAATGGCGCCGGGATCTACGATCCGGTGCAGGACAAGCTGGTTTACATCCATCCGCTGCCGCCGGAAGCCCCGGCCATGACCGCGCACATCCTTCGCGATCAGCCGGACGCCGGCAGCGAGGTGCTTTGCGCGGAGGATACCTGGGTGATCCAGAATACACCGGCAGAGCAGGCTCATGTCCGCATCTGCGGCGTGACACCGCAGTACGGCAGCGTGGAAGACGTCACCGGAACATGGATGAAGGTCCTGTTTGCGATGAGTCCGGACGAAATCCCGCCGTTTATCGACTATATCGACCGCCAGCATTTCGAGGGTGTGGACTTCATCCGGTCGGATGCTAAATTCTACGAGATGCTGCCGCAGGGCGTTTCCAAGGGAAGCGCACTCCATGCATACCGGGAGCTGCCGGGCATGGAAGGCTTCACCTTCGTGGCAGTCGGCGATTTTGATAATGATATCGAGATGCTGCGTGCCGCGGACTTTGCGGTGTGTCCGCAGAATGCGTGCGGCAATGTCAAGGCCGTCGCTGACCGCATCCTCACGCGCACCTGCGAGGAGGGCGCGATGGAGGAACTCATAGACTTTCTGCTGGAACAAGCGGAAAACAGGACAATTAGTTAAGGTACACCATAGCCCAATAAAAAGCTATCGGAGATAAATCTTGGAGGTACACTTATGGACGAAACTATCAAGAAGCAGTTGCAGGCGACCGCCTGCAAGGTACGAATGGGCGTTCTGACCGGAACGTTCCATGCGAAGTCCGGCCATCCGGGCGGTTCGCTTTCCATCGCAGACCTGCTCACGTATCTGTATTGCGCAAAAATGCACGTCGATCCGAAGAATCCGGATATGCCTGACCGCGACAGACTCGTGCTGTCGAAGGGCCACACCGCACCGGCACTGTATGCCATCCTCGCAGAACGGGGCTTCTTTGATGCCAAGGAGCTGGAGAGCCTGCGTCACATCGGCGCAATGCTCCAGGGCCATCCCTGCATCCATACACCGGGCGTGGATATGAGCTCCGGTTCGCTCGGACAGGGTATCTCCGCTGCCTGCGGTATGGCGCTCGCCGGCAAGATCGACAATGCGGCATATCACGTTTACACCATCCTCGGCGACGGCGAGATCGAGGAAGGTCAGGTCTGGGAAGCTGCGATGTTTGCAGCACACTATGGTCTGGATAACCTGACCGCCATCGTGGACAACAACGGTCTTCAGATCGACGGCAAGATCACCGAGGTCTGCTCTCCGGAGCCGATCGACAAGAAGTTCGAGGCATTCGGCTGGCACGTCATCGTGGTCGATGATGCGCATGATTTTGACAAGCTCGAGGCTGCGTTCAATGAGGCAGAGACCGTGACCGGCAAGCCGGTTGCCATCATCCAGAAGAGCGTGAAGGGCAAGGGCGTTTCGTTCATGGAGAACCAGGTCAGCTGGCACGGCGCTGCACCGAATGCAGAGCAGTATGAGCAGGGTATGAACGAGCTGAAGGCAGCTCTGGCAGAAGTGGAGGCGTAAGAAATGGCTGAGATCAAGAAGAAGGCAACTCGCGAAAGCTACGGTGAGGCACTCACCGCACTGGCGGACAAGTATCCGGATCTGGTCGTTCTCGACGCTGACCTTGCGGCGGCGACCAAGACCGGCATCTTCAAGAAGGCATATCCGGAGCGTTTCTTCGACTGCGGTATCGCAGAGGAGAACATGATGGGCGTTGCGGCTGGTCTGGCTGCAGCAGGCAAGATCCCGTTTGCATCGACATTTGCGATGTTCGCAGCAGGCAGAGCATACGAGATCGTGCGCAATTCCATCGGTTATCCGCACCTGAATGTCAAGATCGGTGCGACGCACGCAGGCATTTCCGTCGGTGAGGACGGCGCGACACACCAGTGCAATGAGGACATTGCCCTGATGAGAACCATCCCCGGCATGACGGTCATCGTTCCGTCTGACGATGTGGAGGCCAAGGCAGCCGTTGAGGCAGCGATCCAGCACGAGGGCCCGGTCTATATGCGTTTCGGCAGACTGGCAGCGCCGATCCTGAATGATCCGGCGACCTACAAGTTCGAGATGGGCAAGGGCATCACCCTGCGCGACGGCAAGGACATCACCATCGTGGCGACCGGTCTGATGGTCGGCGAGGCAGCAGCGGCAGCAGAACAGCTGGCGGCTGAGGGCATTGATGCGAGAGTCCTGAACATCCACACCATCAAGCCGCTGGACGAGGAGCTGATCGTCAAGGCTGCGAAGGAGACCGGCAGGATCGTGACGGTCGAGGAACACAGCATCATCGGCGGTCTGGGCAGCGCGGTATGCGATTGCGTGAGCGCGAATTGCCCGGTTCCGGTCACGAAGATCGGCGTGAATGATGAGTTCGGTCATTCCGGCCCGGCAGTGGATCTGCTGAAGGAATTCGGTCTGTCCGCTGAGAACATCGTGGCAACTGTCAAGAAGGTGCTGGGGAAGTAAGCCGAGCTATGGGGGAACGATCAACGGCGCACTATGACGAGTGCAGAGCCTTGCTGATCCGCTACCGGAAGCGCCAGAGACTCAGGATCATTTTGTTGGCAGTCTGCCAGTTGCTGGGCGTTTGGTTTCATCTGTACGGACTGAGCGTCGGGGACGCACTTCTATCGGTGATTTGCAGTCTGGTGGTGCTGACACTGGCATTTTTCGCCGATCATGAGCATCTGTGGCTTTATATTGTGCTGCTGGTATGCCTGACGTTCGGTTTGCTGGTCGGTATTTTTGAAGTTCCCAGTATTGCTGCTTTGGCAGGCTATCTGCTTGCGATCCCGGAATACAAGAAATTTCAGTGGATCCGCAAGCAGTTTGGCTACCCGCATTTCAGCGAACGGCTGGACGAGCAGACGGCACACTCGGACTATGAGCCGATGTACCCACTGGAGCCTGAGACACCATTGGCGGCAGAAGTGCCCTCCGCGGAAATGCCGGAGCTGGAGATGCCAGAGACGGATGAGCTTTCAGAATAAACAATAAGGCTGATGCAGAATGGAAACTGCATCAGCCTTATTGTTTTGTGATTCTGTGGGTTATTCCACGATTTCACGGTCCTCTGTGGAAAGCTCCCCGCTTCCGGAAGTTTCCGCCGCGGGTTCCGTTGCCATTTCCGCATCCGCCGGTGTGAATGTGATTCCCTCGTCCGCGAGTGCATCCGTGATCTTCTCCAGGAAGTTGAGCACGCCGGTCGTACCGGAAAGGGCATTACGGCGAACGATCTGCCCGATGCAGCGGTGATCGACATACGCCCAGTAGGTCTTGTCGTCGATCGAAACCAGGTCGAGCCGGCGCTGTGTGCCGTCGTTCAGAGTGTAGACGAAACTGCACGCAGGGATGGGATTTTCCGGCGCATCCGGTGTTTCGTCCACTTCCTCAAAGCCGATCTCCGACACGGAAGCGTAGAGATTCTCGAACGTGCGCACGAGATTGTCATTCGTCATCGGGATCTCGATGTCGTCAAGCTTGTACTGCCCGTCCGCATTGCTCAGCGTGAACGTCTTGCCGTCCACCGTGACATCCAGACGGCTTGCATCCGCGAACGGTACGCGCAGGAGCTTCTCTGAGAGAAGCTGTGACCATGTTCCGGTCAGGAAGGCCGTTTCGCTTGCCTTGATCGTCGCAACGGCGTGATCCTGCGGATCGTAGACATACACCACGCTGTCGTTGGGATCGTAGTCCGGGAATTCCAGTACGGTCGTATCGTCATCGGTTTTGAGCGTCAGGATGTAGGCAGGCTTGTCCAGACCGTATTCCGCAAGCTCCGACTCATCGTCGATGAATTTCTCGAATCCCTCGTACTGCATCCGCACCAGGTCGGTCATGATGTTGCTGACCGCGACAGAGTCGATCGAAACGCCCTCGACCGGCGCGTGCAGCTGCCACTGTCCGGCTTCGTCAAGCGCCAGATCATACGCAGTTTCGCCAAAACGGTCGAGCGAGAAGTTCGTGACATTCGGTTCCTCAAACTGGAACAGGTACGGATCGCGCAGGTAGGCGATGCCGCCGCGGAGAACTTCGCCGGCGGTGTAGTCGATGGCAAAGACATCCTCGCTGTCACCGGTCGAAACGTAGTAGAATTCCTTCGTGACCGAGCCGGTGCCGACCTGCAGGGTGTAGCTCTGTCCGCCGGCATAGCAGGTGATCGTCACCGGATCATCGAGACCGTAGGATCCCGACTGTGCCGGATCGGCGGTGATCTTCTTCTCGGCAGTCAGGTCGCTCAGGCTGGTGGTGATGACATTGATGTAGTAGGCGTTGAGCGTGAAATCATGCGGAAAATCCGTCTCCTTCATCACCCACGCGCCGTTTTCTGTGCCGATCGTGAAGTGACCGTCGGGATTTGTGATCTCGACGGTTTCCACCGCATCCGCATTGAATTGGAACAACCGGAGGGCAGCGGCTTCCTCCTGCGCGGCCTGTTCCTCCTGCTGTTTCATATGGTCAACGACGGCATAACCGCCGCCTGCCAGTCCCAGGATGACCAGCAGGGAAATGAGGGTGATACGGATCTTTTTAGAACTCATGAGTACCTCCGCTTGAGCCATACGCCTGCGCCGACGAGTCCGACGAGTACCGGAACGACGACAAAGACGATGTTGGTGGTGTTGGCAGCCGTTTCGGAGTTGAGCAGCATGGAATCATAGGTGCGCTCCTTATCGGCGATGCCCATGTCGAGGGATGTGTCGCTGTCGTACATCCACGAGAAAACGGACAGCATCAGGTTGACGGGGACGATCATGTAGTCCTGCGAAACATTCGCGTCGTCGATGAATTCCGCGTTGCCCATGACCATGACCTTGGCATCCTGGCGCAGGGTGCTGGTCGCATACATCGCGAGGTCAAGCACCTGTCCGGTGATCTTGTCGTTCAGATCGGTGCCGCCGTAGGGCTCACCGACTGCGGTGGAGGAAGCATTGCCGAGGGCATCCGTGCCGTTCTGCACCGTCTGGAGCAGTGAACCGACCTCAACAGACGCGTCAGAGGTGTCGGCGAACTGGTAGAAGCTTCTGGTGTTCGACATGAACGGTACGATGCCGGAATTGACCAGATCCAGCACACCGCTGGTGAGGTCTGCCTTTTCCTCATCATCCGAAACGACGACATTGCAGCGGAAGGTGTGTGGATCGCCGGAAATGTGCTGGCTGGAATCGGTCTCTGCGACGATGTCGTAGTCCATGCGCAGACCGAAGGATTCGAGCAGTGCGTCGATGTTGGTGTATTTCATTGCCTCGTCGTTCGGGGACATCCAGAAGCAGACATTGCCGCCCTGATCGAGATATTCGGACAGCAGGCGGTATTCGTCCTTGCTGATGTCGGTTTTCGGCGCTGCGAGAATGACGATCGCGGCATCCTCCGGCACGCTGTCGGCTGTCGTCAGATCCAGCGAACTGGTGCGGTAGTTGCGGTTGGCGAGATTCTTGGCGAGAACGGAGTAGTCCTCGGTCAGGGATTTCTCGCCGTGACCGGTCAGGAAGTAGATCGCCGTTTCGCGGCCGCTGACAACAGCATCAATGGCACCGGTGATGTAGTTCTCACCGGCAAAATACATCGAATCAACGAGGTTCGTATCGGCATCAATGTAGCTCTGGTACATACTGGAAGCCGGGATGTGCTTGCTTCTGCCCTCGCACTCGATGACGATGTCACCGCGGGACAGGGTGTAGCCGAGATCCTGTAATTTCTGCGTCTGCTCCGGATCGTTGTCCGGCTCGAACGACACAAAATTGATCCGGTCACACGCCGCATATTCCTCCAGTGCATGGTACAGTGCCATGCTGCTGGTGTCGGTCGAGAGCAGATCCATGTCGAGCAGGAAGTAGAAATTGACATCCTTGTCGAGTTTTTTGAGGTAATCACGCGAGGTATCTGTCAGCTTGTACATTCCTGTCGGCGTCATGTCCCAGACGATGTTCAGCCGGCTGGCAAGCAGATTCAGCACGATGGCAATGACGAGCGTCAGCGCCATGAATACGACCGCAAAACCGGTGAAACTGCGCGGTTTTGTGGATTTATTGGCAGTGGATTTCTGTTCCATCAGTCTTTTCAACTCCTATCCGTTCTATCTTACTTATGCGTGGCTCCAGCGGCGCTTTTCGATGGAGAAAATATTCCAGCAAAGCACCAGCGCTGCGGCACTCAGGAAGAATACCAGATCCTCCAGCCGGAACATTCCCTGCGAGAAATATATGAACCGGCGCTGCATCGAGAACCATGTGACCACGGAATTCAGATGCGGATAGGTCTCCACGAGTTTCGTTGCGGCGAACTGATCGAGGAACAGCAGGCCCTCCATTACGATCTCACCGAGGATCGCAGCAATGATCGCATTGCCAGTCAGCGAGGAGAGGAGCATTCCCAGTGCGATGCAGACCAGTCCCCACAGGAAAAATCCGCTGTACGCACAGATCAGCGACGACCAGATGACCTTGCCGGTGCAGGCGGCGTAGATCGGGAAGAACAGCGACAGCACGATCATGAACAGGAACACCGTCGTGATCGCTAAGAATTTCGCAAGAACGATCTGCGTCACGGACAAGGGGCTGGAATACAGCAGCACTTCCGTTCCGCCGCGGCGCTCATCTGCAAACGATCGCATCGTCAGCAGCGGAATGATGAAGATGAAATAAAAGAAATTGTTGTAGAAAAACTCCGGAAAGGAGAATTTCAGGGTGTTGCTGTCGAGGTTCGCGATCGAGGTCACGAATCCGAACGAGAAGATCAGCATAAAGAGCGCAGACAGCACATACGCGAACGGCGAGAAGAAGAACGCCTGTAATTCTTTTTTATATAACGCAAACATGGGCTTCCTCCTTTATTCAGCATCGTAGGGGTTTTCGGGGGCATCGGGTGTTTCGTCGAGCAGATCCTGCAAAGAGGAGCGCTTCTCGTTCGCGGTGACCTTCAGGAACACCTGCTCCAGGTCGAGCTTTGCCATCGACATTTCGGCGATATTGCAGCCGTTTGCCATCAGCGAGGACATGATCTCGTTGCGGACGTTTTCCGTTTCGAGTGTGATCTTGCAGCTGACCTTGCCGTCGGCAGCGGTGACGTCACGGATGTCCTTGACGCCGCGGATGTCCTTGAGGATGCGCAGAACTGTGTCCTTTTCGCCCTCTGCGGTCAGGTTCAGGAGGGTATTGGCGGTCATGCTGCGTTCGAGATTCTCGATGGTATCGACCGCGCGGATCTCACCCTTGGTGATGATGACCACACGTTCGCAGACGGCGCTGACTTCCGCGAGGATATGCGAGCTGAAAATGATCGAATGATCCTTGCCGAGATCGCGGATGAGCGCACGGACCTCCGAAACCTGCGCCGGATCGAGTCCGACCGTTGGTTCGTCGAGGATGAGGATCTTCGGATCGCCGAGCAGCGCCTGCGCAAAGCCCACACGCTGCTTGTAACCCTTGGACAGATTGCGGATGAGGCGGCGGCGCATATCGGTGATGTGCAGGCGTTCCATCGCAGATTCGACCTGCTTCCTGACATCGGCACGCTTCACGCCCTTGATGCCGGCGCAGAATACGAGGTACTCCTCGACGCGCATATCCGGATAGACCGGCGGGATCTCGGGCAGATAGCCGATGCATTTCTTGGCATCGGCCGCCTGCTCGGTGATATCGAAGCCGTTGACTGTGACCGTGCCGGATGTGGCAGGCAGATAACCGGCAATGATGTTCATGGTGGTGGACTTTCCGGCGCCGTTAGGCCCCAGAAAGCCGAGGATCTCGTGATCCCGGATCTCGAAGCTGATGCCGCGCAGTGCGATGTTGCGGCCATAGTGCTTCGTGAGATTTTTGATTTCAACCATAGGAGGCTCCTTTCCTCTTTGGAATGGCGTTCTTGCCATGATTTCGTCGTAAATACCGGAATTTATGAAGCTGTGACGCGCATGATGAAGGGCTGTTTCCCCTTCTTCGCGTTCCAGTTCTTCATGGTTCCCTCTCTCCGGCACATACATTATATATTATCCCATATCCGGGTGAACGGGATGTGGACAAAATATGTACGTAATGTGAAATATGGACAAACTATACAGAAATTCTCCCCTCTGCGGGCAGCCTGTGACCTATGGTACCGGATAAATGTGAACGCGATGTGAAAATCAGTGGGGAATTGACTGAAAATGTGACCGGATTGTGGTGGAATTTGTATCGCAGCCGTGAAAACCGTGTGACCGGTGCGCGAGAATTCACCGTCAAATTATCCAAAAGCAGGGTATGGTGCATATTCAAAGTGCTGAAAAAACCGGAAAAAGCCCACCGTAAACGATTTAAGCCTTGACAAAAATTTAATATTTGGTTATAATAAATTGTGAAAACTCATGGGATCGCTGTAGCTTTGTCGCACTGCGAAGGATGGCGGTCTGCCGGGCTTTCGATTCAGCGTGAACGAGCAGGTCCGTGACCTGCACCAAAACCAAATGCAGGTGAAAACCTGCGCAAAATCCAAATTTTCAACGAGAGGGGAAATTACAAATGTTCTTTAAGAAGAGCAAGGCTGTAGTAGCTGGTATCCTGACCGCAGCGATGGCTACCAATGCACTCGCAGCAAGCGTAATGACTGCTTCCGCAGCCGGCACAAGAACCAAGCCGGAAGCATTCGGCGATTCTACCTATGCAGAGCGCTTCCTGTCCCTGTACGACGATGTCGTAACCAAGGGTACTGCAAACGGCTATATGTCGGAGAGCGGCGTACCGTACCATGCAGTTGAGGAAGTTATCATCGAGGCTCCGGACTACGGTCATGAGACCACTTCCGAGGCAATGTCCTACCTGGTATGGGCAGCAGCAATGCATGACAACCTCGCTACCAAGACCGGCAAGGGCTCCGCTGGCGACCTGTCCAAGGCATGGAAGACCATGGAGACCATGATCCCGGACGTACAGGACAATTTCTGGACTGCTGGTTCTGTCAGCGCTCAGTACTG
>JAFPXW010000442.1 GCA_017394565.1 Oscillospiraceae bacterium
AGGGTGAGAATTCCGGTGTGCTGGTGGAGGATGAGCCGAGAGCGATCATGAATCCGTTCAAGGAAATGATTCGAGCCAATGGCAGACGGATGAAAGAGCCGGGTGAACCCACGTTTACGCTGACAGTGACAGATCGGCATGGCGTGGTGCATCATGGCAGAATCCGCCGGCTGATGCCGATCGAGTGCTGGCGGCTGCAAGGGTTTACGGATGAGCAGTTTTATAAAGTCGCGGCAACAGGCATGAGCGATGCACAGCTTTACAAGCAGGCTGGCAATGCCGTGACCGTCAATGTGGTCGAGGCGATCGGCAGGAATCTGCGGAAATTTGATGAGGAGTTGAGAGCGAATGAACGAGATAAAGGTATTTGAACATGAGGCGTTCGGTGAGATTCGGACAGTGACAATCGACGGCGAGCCGTGGTTTGTGGGTAAGGATGTGGCACTTGCATTAGGCTACAGTAATCCGCAGAAAGCTATCCGAGATCACATAGATCCGGAAGATCGGACGGTGAACGAATCGTTCACCGTCAATGGTACGATGGTTGTATTGATCAACGAAAGCGGTCTCTACAGCCTCATCCTATCCAGCAAGCTGCCAAGTGCAAAGACATTCAAGCACTGGATAACATCCGAGGTTCTGCCGACCATCCGGAGAACCGGCGGATATATCGCTGACGATGAGCAGTTCCTGCGGTTCTACGCGCCGACTGCGGACGAGCCGACGATGGCATTCATCCGGGCGCAGATGGAGATCGCTCGCGGGCTTTGCCGGAAAATCGACGCAGATAAGCCGCTTGTGGAGTTCGCGAACCATGTCATGGGCAGCAAGAATGCCATCACTGTGAACAGCATGGCAAAGCTCGCCCAGAATCAGGGAATCGACACCGGAAGTGTCAGGCTGTATCGCTGGCTGCGAAAGCACCGGATCCTGATGTCGAACAATCTTCCCTATCAGAAATATATGGAGCGCGGGTATTTCTGCGTCCGTGAAAAGGTGTTCCAACTGCCGGACGGCTGCAAGACCTACCGGCAGACGCTGGTCACCGGCAAGGGGCAGGAATTTATCATCCGGCGACTTTTAGAGGAAAAGGGGGCGTGACGGATGAACGGTGTCAATGTAAACGAGCCGAATTACGAAAGGCTTGAAATTCTGGGCATTACGGTGCTGTTCACTTGCCTGCGCATCGACCGGAATACCGTACCGGAGGGGCTGTATGCCTACGATCTGCGGCATGATGATGACTGTCAGGGCAATATCTGCGAGATCAAGCCGTTTGTGACGGTCAACCATTGGGGAACGATCCTGTCAAAGAAGCCGATTTCCATGAGTGACGGCGGTTGCCGCTATGTGACGGAGGATGACTACAGCTATACCGGCGAAAGCTGTACGCTGGCAGAATTTTTGGAAGATGAGCAAGGCGTGAACAAGCACCAGAAACCCCTTAGCCCGATCATCGGTGCTGACGGTAACATCTTCAACATTTTGGGTATCGCTGCACGTTCGCTGAAACATGCTGGTTTGGGCGATGCTGCGAAGGAAATGCAGTCCCGTGTGACCTCGTCCGGCAGCTACAGTGAAGCACTTGCCATCATCAGCGAGTATGTCGAGCCAGTCAATGCTGACGAATGGGAGCCGGTAGAAACGATGGAACTGGAGGGATATTGATGCCAAATCACGTACAGAATCGCATCGCATTTGATGGCGAACCAGAGAAGATCGTAGAAATACTTGAACAGATCAAAAATGACAATTACGGCATCGGAACGATTGACTTTGAAAAGATCATCCCAATGCCGTCAAATATTTACCGTGGAGATCTCGGACCGAAAGAGCGTGTGCTTTATGGCAAAAACAATTGGTATGAC
>JAFPXW010000443.1 GCA_017394565.1 Oscillospiraceae bacterium
AAAGCTACGGCAGCATCATGCGAAAAGTCCAGAAAGCCGGTATTCCCTTCCGGCTTGACGCGATGGTCGATGAACTCGACGACATCGCCGGCATTCGTGTGGTCTGCTCGTTCCGTGAGGATATCTACCGGCTTACCGACTGCTTTTTGCAGCAGGACGACATCACGCTCATTGAGCGCAAGGACTACATCGAGCATCCCAAACCCAATGGCTGCCGCAGTCTGCACCTGATCGTGTCCGTTCCGATCTTCCTTGAAAACGAAAAGCGGCCTGTCAAGGCAGAAGTCCAGCTGCGCACCCTCGCGATGGACTTCTGGGCGAGTGTCGAGCATAAGCTGCGTTACAAAAAGGATCTCCCTGCCGACAAGCTTTCCATGCTGGCTGGCGATCTCAAGACCTGTGCGGAAGAAAGCGCTGCGTGGGACGAGAAAATGCAGAGGATCCGGAATCTTCTGGGATAAACACATAGCAAAAAGCCGCTGGTTTCATGCAGCGGCTTTTTCTCTGTATTTATTTGCCAAGCAACGCCTTTTCCTTGCGTTTTTTGGCGCATTTGCAGTGGCTCAGGTCTTCGATGCTCACCTGTGCGGTGTGTTCCATCGGCTTCCATTCGCAGGAGCACGTCAGGATCATGAAATAGATCAGGATGAACGAAAACATAAAGACCGGAAAGGTCAGCGTATACAGGAGCTTCTTCCAGGCAGGTGCGAGGATCCGCTTCCATTCGGCCAGGAGCGTCACCGCTCCCATCAGGTACAGACCGCCGTACACGGAACCCAACTTCTCGCCGATCATGCCCACGATCGCGGCTGCACCTTCTCCGCGCACGGCCGCCGCTGCGAGGTCTGCAATGTCGATCACCATCGCCAATATGAAGATCGTCAGCGGTCCGATGTTCATCAGAAAATCATACACCGGGAAACCATGCCTGGAAAACAGCTTTTTGACAAGCTTTCCGCCGTTTTCACGAAGCGCCAGCAGGTATCCCTTCACCCAGCGGACACGCTGCGTCAGAGAAGCGCGGAACGTGCGCGGCTGCTCATCATACAGCACCGCATCCGTGCAATACGCCACGCGATGACCGTCCAGCAGCAACTCTGAGGTACATTCCAGATCCTCCGTCAAGCCGTGCCATTTCCAGCCGCCGTAGCCGTCCAGAAACCCCTGCGAGAACAGGCAGCCTGTCCCCGAAAGAAACGCACTTGCACCGATCAGATCACGCGCACGGTTTGCAAATTCGCTCTCATAGATAAAGTATACGCCATAAGCCGCCGTGATCCAGTTGTCATCAAAATTCTTCGCTGTCCGGTAGCCGACCACGACCTCCTGCCCCGTCATGAACACGCTGTTCATGTGGCGGATATAGTCGGTGTCCAGCACATTGTCGGCATCAAAAATAAAATACCCGTCATAAGACTTTGCAGGCTGCTGCTGGATCAGATCGTACAGCATTGTCAGGGCATAGCCCTTTCCGATGTGGACGGTGTCAAAGCGTTCGGTGACAAATGCGCCGTGTTCGCGTGCGATCTGCGCCGTCGCATCCGTGCAGTTATCCGCAACGACATAAATGTCGATCAATTCCGCCGGATAATTCTGCTTCCGGATGGAATCCAGCAGCAGACCAATGACCTTCTCCTCATTCCGCGCTGAGATCATCACCGCATAACGTCCAAGTGTTTCTCCATTGACCGGTCGTTTTTTCCGCAGCAGACGCAGCACCATATAAAAAAGCCGGTACACGCACGTCAGCAGAAACAGCACCAGCATGATTGTTTTCAGGAATCCCATGATTTTATCTTTCTCCTTGTTATCAGTGTACTATTTGTGATAACACGGTTATTGTAACACATTTTACAAGTTTTGTCAATAGATTTTTTCAAATATTACAAAACTTTAATATAGCACAAAACAAGCGGTCTTTTGCAGCAAAGACCGCTTGTGATTTGATCGCTTCATGCCGCGATGCATGACACCTTTTCACATGGATCCGCGAACGGCTATTAGAAAAGCAGCGCAGACATCAGTCCGGAAGATTGACTTCCGACAATTTAGAACCGCAGAACGGGCAATAGCCGATCACAAAATGCGCACTGCCGATGTTCAGGTAATCCTCGTCCTGATAGTGGAACAGCAGCGGCGTGAGCTGTGTATCTTCCTCCACCAGCGGATCAAAGGGTTCTTCCTCCTGCTCCTCCGGTGCTTCCGCAGCTTCCTCGGACGCCGGTGCATCATCGCCGAAACCAAACAGCTTTTCCAGGTCATCCAGTGTGCTGTTCATTGTTTCAACGGCATCCTGTGCTTCCGACTCCTCCTCAGGTGCAGCCTGGGATTCTGCCGAAGCAGCAGCCTTCTCTTTTTCAAGCTGCTTCTCATAAGCCTCAGCGATCAGGGAGCTTAGCGGCTGCCCTGCCCGCATCCATTGCATATCTTCTTCGTTCGGAACCGGGATCCTGGTGCATTTCTGGCACCCGATCTTCCCTCTGTTCAGCATCCTCATACGCCTTCATCTCCTTCAAAATCTCCATCCCCACCGGAAGATGCCAGCGCCAGAGGATCGTCATCATCGAGCATCAGATGAATATCATCCTTCGGCATAACCGGAACCGGACTGTCTGCACCGGCCGCACGCGCGGGGATACCTTCCATAGATGCAAGCACCATCGGATCCGGTCCGGTTGCACGGGCCGCAATGCCCTCAAAGTTTCCGAGCTCCATCATCGTATCCTCGGATACCTCTGCGGTCTCCGCCGCGGCCT
The DNA here is from genome assembly GCA_017394565.1 of Oscillospiraceae bacterium. Lineage (GTDB taxonomy): Bacteria > Bacillota > Clostridia > Oscillospirales > Ruminococcaceae > UBA3855. The sequence continues at coordinate 2,757 of JAFPXW010000443.1, forward strand.
TCTCAACCTGCTCCGCAGTCGTTTCAGATTTCGCCTGCTCCGGCTCTGCTGCCGGTTCGGAGGATTCCTCCGGCTGGGCAGGCTTTGCGATCTCCTCTGCCATCACAGAGGTTCCGGACAATCTGCGGCGATTATTCTGGATTGCTTCCGTCGGGATGTAAACATCCGGCGAAACCTTTCTGGTCTCGGCTGCCTGCGGGATCTCCTCCTCCTCGAGCTTTTCGCTGCGGATCACTTCCTGGAGGTTCTCTGCCATCTGGGAAAGTGCCTCAGTCGCATCGGACATATTCATGATCTGCTCATGGATATTTTCAGACTGCTCGGAAAAGTCCTTGGATACCTCGTAATAGCTCTGGCTCATCGTACCGATCGCGGCAATGAACTGCTGCATCTTTGCGAAGTCTGCCTCCGTCAGGTTTTCGAGCTTCTTATCCTTATAATAATCCAGACACGACTGGCTGAACTTCTGGAGTCGGGAAATGTTGTTGCTCAGTTCAGAAGCCTTGGTGCTGATCTCATCCGTGGATGTGACCATTTCTGCCTGTCCCTGCCTCATCTCACCGCTGATGCCGTTGACCATGCTGATCTGTTCGGCGCAGGTATCGTACACATCCTTGATATGATTATAACTGTCTCTGAGTCGGTGCTTCAGATAATGCACGCAGTTCTCGCGGACATTCATGCCGCGGAAGATCGCGCACGCCATATCATGACAGGTCTTGTAGCCGCAGGCGGTGCAGTTGATGTTCTGCGAAACCTGATCGTTCTTGTGCATCGATGCGAAGATCTTCGCATAGTCCGCAACCGTCGGCGCCGGGCGCTTGACCTCCTCGGAATGATAGCTTGTCAGGAAGTCATCCAGCTTGAGTGTGCGGTCGAATTCCTTGAAGCGCTTCATCTTGCCGAAGCCAAGCAGATTACCCTGTGTTTCCTTCATGCCGCTAACAGCCAGGTTGTCCATCATGGACTCGACTTCGGTGAGCGATGCGACCATAGACGGCGTAGCAGTACCGTGGTTACAACCGTTTTCGCAGTTGAGAACATCGAGAATATCGGGCTTTTTGCCTTCTTCGGTCACAGCATAGCGATCCAGACGCTCATAAAGCGTCTGCGGGCCTTCTACCGAACGGATCGTGAGCCCCTGATTGAGCATCAGGAGCGTCTCCTTCAGACCACCCGGCATCGGGTACAGTTTACCGATGCTGCCTTCGATCTGATCGTCAAACTCGAAATCCGCAGAACCATTCCACGCGATCTTCATATCGTTCGCGTAGTCCTCAAGATGCTTAAATGTCACATTATAGTCAAAGATCTGCTCTCTTGCGGCTTCACTCGTCTTGGCGATACAAGGCGAGAGCAGGAACATCGGCTCACGGACATTCTTATACTTGCGCAGGTAAATGCCCAGACAACCGGCAGGGCTGTAGACCGGAGAAAGATTTTTGATCAGTTCCGGACGATACATCTGCACATAGTTGACAACGGCCGGACACGGCTGTGTCATGAGCTTTGCCGCTGGATGCTGCTCAAGATACTGATTGTGCATATAAGTACAAATGTCTGCACCATAGGCAACATCGTAGATCTTGACATTGCCGTTCTGGCGGATCCAGGACAGCAGCACGCGCCATTTCTCCTTCGGGAAGCTGGTGCGGATCGCCGGAGCGACGATCAGGACAATACGGTCCTTCTTGCGCATTTTCGTCTTGAATTCGCCGATATCATCGTTATAAGCACGGGCGCCATGATTGCACGCCTTCACACATTCACCGCAATTGATGCAGGCTGTGAAATCTACGGACGATACAAACTCATCGTCAGTCCCTTTCCTCAAGCGTGTTTTGTTCGCATGGACAGGACAGACGCGCACGCAGGCGTTACAGCCAACGCAGTTTTCTTCAATTACAGTGATGATCTGTTTCATAACTTAAGACTCCTTTTCACTGGGATATTCGTGGATGGTAGTAAAACTCATCGTGCAACAGAAAACGGAGATACCGTTCCCGTAGATCATGGGATAATTATAGCATTTTATATCAATTTTGTCAATGTAATTCATAAAAAACATACAATGATTGTACTTTTCCACCAAAGACGCAAAACGCCATTACAGCAAGTTATCTAAATCTCATGAACCAAGCCACGAATCCGGGTGAGTTTTTTGTGAAAATCGCCATTATTCGAGGTAGAAGGGGTAACAAGCAGAATACCAAAAGTATACTCAGCGCACATTTTTACAGTGTTCCTATTGTTCCCATGCTTGACAAACTTCAAAAGAAGTGTTATAATAATAGCTTATTAAAATGTAACAAAATTCTGTCAGAAAGAGAGTGTGATCCACATGAACATCACCGATCAGCGCATCGACGGCGGAAAGGCC
>JAFPXW010000444.1 GCA_017394565.1 Oscillospiraceae bacterium
GGATTTTTGCCTTGTCACTGACAAAATTATGCCTGAAAATCCGTACATTCACCCTATGTGGACAGGTTCTAAAATCCCCACAGTTACACGCAAAACTGTGGGGATCATTTTTATTTGTTAAAATTATGCTTAATATCGAGGTACAGCTGCCCGGCGGCTTCCTCGGGGGTGGCTTTCTCGTAAAGAACGAGGTTGCACGCATCGTAGAACATCGCGTAAAGATCTGCGTTTTCGATGAAAGCGTTGATCGGCGAGAGATTCTCACAGCTTTCCATGCACAGAGAGGCCTCATATTGCAGGCCGCTGAGCTGACCGTCCTGGTCAAGCGCCTGACGCGCGGATGTACTCAGCGGAACACCCTTTTCCACGCCCTGCATGATCGCCATATCCTCATTGTTCAGGAGAAAATCCAGCAGCATCGCCGCTTCCTTCGGGTGCTGTGTATTCTTGCTGACGGCATAGAGCGAGGCGGGCTTTGCGTACCATCCGGCGCCTTCCGGCGTTTCTGCCGTGTGTGTGTAAGGCGCAGCGATGTATTCATAGCCGGATTCCATCGCCGCACCGCAGTAATTGACGGCATCGCTTACCCACGCGACCGTTCCGGCATAGACGCCGTTCTGGATATTCAGGCGGTCATAGTATTCCATCTGCGGGACGATCTTCGCATCGACCAGGTGCTGATAGAACAGGATCATGACGCGCAGTTCATTCGGGCTGAAATTCAGTGAACCGTCATCGCGCAGGATCTTGCGCCCGGTCACCTGCTCAGCATAGGCAATGGTGTAAAGCCAGAGTGCCTTGTCAGCACCGGACATCGGATAGACGCCATCCGGTGACATGACCTTGGCAGCTTCCTCCAGATCTTCCCAGGTTTCGGGAATATCCAGACCGTACTGATCATAGAGCGTCTTGTTGACATAAACGGTTTCGGCGTTCATGGCGATCGGGATGCCGTTGAGCTTGCCGCCGCGTCTGCCGTATCCGAGAAAGCTTTCATCAAAATTTGAGACATCGAACTGATCGGAAATGGCATCCAGGTCATAGTATCCTTCGCCCTCTGGCGAAAACTCTGAAAGCCAGCCGAAATTGATCTGCATCACGTCAGCTTCTGTCTTGGAAAACATCTGGATGCGGTTACGCGATTCGTATCCCGACCATTCGGAATAGCTGACATCGACCTTGATGTCCGGATGCAGACGTTCAAACACCTCCACGCCTTCGATCGTGTATTCAGTACGAACGTCGTTGCCCCACCAGGACAGGGAGATGTGGACAGGTTCCTTCTGCTGTGTGACAACTGCCTCCTGCCGGCAGCCGGCAAGCAGCAGGCACGCCGCTGTCACAAAGGCAAGTATTTGTTTACGCATCCTCCGTCACCTCCGTGCTGTAGATCGTGTAGGTATCCTTGCCGCGGTGCTTGGAAGCATAAAGCGCCTCATCAGCCGACTTGTAGAGCGACTGGAAGTTTTCTCCATGCTGCGGGAAAACTGCGCAGCCGATACTTGCAGAGATCTTGTATTTGCCGTCGTCGCCGGTATAGTGATGACGGAACGATTCGCAGACGGCATCGCATTTTTCACGGACATGATCCTCGTAGGACTTCCCTTCTGCCGGCTGCGTGTTCAGCAGCACGCAGAATTCATCGCCGCCGACACGTCCGACATAGTCCTCTGTCGAGAAGGTCGCGCGGAGCATACTGCCGATACTGGAGAGCACCTGATCGCCATAGGCATGGCCGAGATTATCATTGACGCCCTTAAAGTCATCGACGTCGAGCAGGATCAGTGCGTGCGGGATCGTGTGGATCTCGTTTTCCAGGCGGTGCGCGGTGCTTTCTTCAAAGGAAAGCTTGTTGAGGATGCCGGTCAGCTGGTCGGTTCTCGCCTTGGTGTCCAGGCTCGAAACGAAGCGTTCCACCGGCTTCGTGAGACGGACCGACAGAACCATACCCAGAAGTGCTGCGATGAGCGCTGCAACCGCCGCAGCGGCATATATCAGCATACGGATCTGATACTTTTCTTCCAGAATGATCCTCGTCGGTACGGAACAGACGACATACCAGTCATCGCTGCAGGTATTGATGGAAACCAGGTACTCGTCATCCAGCACGGTCGCGGAGCCCTGTTCTCTGACACGCGAAACAATGTCGGCAGGAAGCGGGTTCCCGACCTCATCTTCTTCGGAGGAGTAGAGGATATTATAATTCTGGTCTGTCAGGCGAACTGACATATCACTCAGCGTTTCGGGGTTATCGAATACAGCTTCCAGCTCGGCTGTATAGAACGAAATGACGATCAGAGCATTGTCATTGATCTGCTTGACATAATAGATCCGCTTGAAATTGTCATGATATCCGGCCGCCCAGCCGTCAAGTGTCCGGGGGCGGACGATCATATTTTCGAGATCCTCATAGATTTTCTCGCCAAACATGGTCCTGGTGCCGTTTGAGATCTTTCCGACCGTGTGATTATTGCGGTATACGATGCCGTAGTCCAGAAAATTCCCCATGATGCACAGGCTGTACAGCTTGTCCGAAATGATCTTTTCGGTCTTCAGGGCTGTATACTCATCGTTATTGGGATCGGTCGCATCATATTTATAGGTCTCCTCTGCGGCAAACGCCAGTGTTGTGATGGTTTCCATGCGGGAGAGATAGCTGTCCATGTTCAGCTTCATCTGCACGTTCAGCGAGGAGGCCATCGAACTGACCTTGTTTTTCAGCGCCTTGTCTGTCGTATGAAATGCAAGCGACGATACTGCCACGATCGCAATGATCACGATCGCCGCAAAACCGCCGACAAGCGAATATTTCAACTGTTTGATTTTTTTTAAGCTCGGTTGTTCCGTATATTGCATAAACCTCACTCTTTTCTTTCCTTTGGCTATTGGCAGTCTGGTGAGAAATGATCAAAAAGCCTCTGATATTTCTGTGGTTCAGTACTTTCATTATAGCATATTCTGAACAATAATTGATGAATAAATTATGAACATATACCGCATTTTAGATAAAAATGAAGGAGAAACTTCTGGATTCTTGCATATTCTCATCCAATTCAACGGAATGTATAAAAATGGTACAAATATTCCCACGCCGGCACTTGCAATTCATGTAAAAATATGCTATAATATAACTACGTGTAACACTATGATATACTGCCCTCTATTGCAAAGCACAACAC
>JAFPXW010000445.1 GCA_017394565.1 Oscillospiraceae bacterium
GGAGGATCTGCGCGAGCTGAATTTCGGCCTGTTCGAGGGCAAGTCCGCGAATGAACTGGTCGGCAGGGAGGACTACCGCGCGTGGCTCAAGGGCGGTGCGCCGGATGTCCGTCCGCCGGAGGGCGAGAGTGCCGAGGAACTCTGCATCCGCACCTACCGCGCGGTCAATCGCATCCTGATGGATATGATGGAGAATGACTTTGCGCATTGTGCAGTCATCACGCACGCCGGCGTCATCAGCAATATGCTGGCTTGCTTCGGTATGCCGAAGATCCCGGCAAAGGATCTGCGCTGCGAGCCGGGAGAGGGCTTTGAGCTGCTGTTCACGGCGCAGATGTGGCAGCAGGCGCAGACATTCGAGATCCTCGGCATGACGCCGTATTCAAGAGGATGAATGCGGACAGCTCCTTACATATCAGATTATAAGGAACTCAGGCTGTCAAAAAAAGTCCTTTTTCTGGTGATGGTGCATCAGAGAGTGCCCCCACCCCACCCCCTCCCCCAATGGGGGAGGGGCTATATTGCGGGGGTTTCACCCCCTGCACCGCGATCTGGGCTGTCGCCCATGTTCCTACAAAGCCACTTTTTTGAAAAGCCGAGCTTCTTACATATCATATTATAAGGAGCTGATCGGATGGATCTTCGACAATTGCATCGTTTCTCGCGCCGCGCCCTGAAGGGGCATTACGCCGCCGCCTGGCGGGCATCCTGGCTGCAAGCCGGTATCCTGCTGCTGCGCCGGCTGATCCCGGTGGGGCTGGCGCTTTTGCTGATGATGCGCGGTTCGATGGAGGCACGGCAGGTCTGGACAGGCAGCTGGGTGTGGATCGCGTTCTGTATCCTGTGGGAGCTGTTCTGCGCCGGGCTCCTGCTGCCCGTTCGCTGCGGCGTGAGCAACTGGTACGGCGCACGGCTGGGACTGACACGGCGCAGGACGTGCTTCCGGCGGGTGAGGGAATACCTCCGCGCGGCAAGGAATCTCACGGCGGCGGAATTGCTCTGCACCCTTGCGGCATTCCTTCCGGCCGCGGCCGGAACGCTGGGGGTTCTTGCCCTTCGCGAAAGCCTGCACCATCCCGACGGCGGAATGTGGCTGTTTGCCGCGGTGCAGGCATTTGCGGTGATGCTGTGGACAGGGGTGTTCTGCATCCGGCTTCGCGCATGGATGAGCGCCGTGCCGATGCTCTGCACCGAGCTGCCCGAAGCCGGTGTCGTGACGATCCTGCGCCGTTCGCAGAAAATGCTGCAAGGCGGCACGTTCTGGACGCTGAAACTGTTCCGGCTGCCGGCAGCGGCGGCGTGCGTGCCGATGCTGTTCCTGCTGCCGTATTTTGACTGCGAGCTGAACTTGTTTTTGCAGCTCCGTCTGCGCGAAACGGCAGAAAACTGACTCAGAAAGGAAGGATCTCATTGCCGGATCTGATCTTTACAATGTGCTGGCAGGAACCGGCACAAGCCGAACGCTATCTCCGGCGTGAATGTGGTCTGTCCCACCGGCAGATCTCGCGCCTCAAGCAGATCGAGGGCGGCATGACCGTCAACGGAAAACCGCTGCGCAGCGTGGATATTGTCCGGAAGGGCGATGTGATCCGGCTGCACATGACCGACACGCCGAACATCGTCCCGAATCCGGAGCTGTACGTTCCGGTGGCGTTTGAGGACGAGGATGTGCGATTCTTTGACAAGCCTGCCGGTATGCCCATCCATCCGAGCCACGGGCACCGGCTGGACACGCTCGGAAACGCCTTTGCGGCGATGTATCCGGAGGAAACCTTCCGGCCGGTCAACCGCCTCGACAGCAATACCTCCGGTCTGACGGCTGCCGCGAAGCACGCCATTGCCGCAGCGCAGCTTCCGCCCAGGATCCGGAAAATCTACCTTGCCGCCGTGACGGGAACCCCTCCGGCGGAAGGCACGATCGACGCGCCGCTTGGCAGGACGGAGGAAAGCATCATCGTCCGCTGCATCCGCCCCGACGGACAGCACGCAGTCACGCATTTCCGGACGGTCGTGAGAGGGGAGAAGTACTCCCTCGTCGAGCTGCATCTCGAGACCGGACGCACGCACCAGATCCGCGTGCATATGGCTTCCATCGGCTGTCCGCTGGCAGGGGATGCGCTGTACGGCGGCGACAGGAGCGACCTGTCGCGCCATGCCCTGCATTGCTGCCGTGCGCTGTATACGGACGGGGCAGGAGAATTACATACCATCGAGTCACC
>JAFPXW010000003.1 GCA_017394565.1 Oscillospiraceae bacterium
AAGCGATCGCTCACAGTTTGTCAGCCGAAAAAGAAGAAATCGTCTTCACCTCCGGTGGGACAGAAAGCAACAATATGGCGTTGTTTGGGGCGGCGAAAGCCCTGCACCGCCGCGGCAGGAAGATCGTGACAACGACCGTGGAACATTCTTCTGTGCTGGCGGCGGCACAAGTGCTGGAAAAACAAGGCTTCGAGGTTGTGTATTTGCCTGTGGATGCTGTTGGTCGTGTGTCCGTGGAACAGCTTGCCAAGGCAATCGACGCACAGACGATCGTTGTCAGCATGATGGCTGTGAACAACGAGACGGGAACCATTCAGCCGATCGAAACGGTGCGAAAGCTGATTGACAGAGCCAAGTCGCCGGCACTCTTCCATGTGGATGCTGTACAGGCGTTCGGCAAACTGCCGATCAAGGTGAAAAAATTGGGTGTTGACCTGATCAGTGTCAGCAGTCATAAAATACATGGTCCGAAAGGAGCCGGAGCATTATATATCCGCAAGGGTGTGCGGATTGTGCCGCTGCATTACGGCGGTGAGCAGGAAAAGCGTATTCGCCCCGGCACAGAAGCGGTGCCGCTGTTGTGTGCGATGGGCGAAGCGGTCAGGGCACTGCCGAATATGCACGAAGAGTGGCAGCAGATGCAGAAACTCAATACCTATCTTCGGGAACGTCTGGCGGGAATGCCGCACGTTGTCGTTAATTCGTCAGAAGACGGTCTGCCGTACATTTTGAATGTGTCGGTGGTAGGGATAAGGTCGGAAACGATGCTGCACCGTTTGGCGGAGAAGGGAATCTATGTGTCCAGTGGATCGGCGTGTGCCAAGGGACAGAAAAGCCATGTACTGTTGGCGATGGGACTGCCGCAGGAACGTATCGAATCTGCTCTGCGTATCAGCTTTTCACGCGATACGACCTGCGAAGAACTGGAGCGTTTTTGTGAAGAGCTGGAAAATGCCGATCAAACACTTGCAAGAAGCCGCTAAAAGTGTTACACTGCTTGTATGCACGAATGTGCAGAGTAAGGAGAGTTTCCATGAACGAGATCATTTTGCTGAAACTCGGTGAGATCGTCCTCAAAGGACTCAACCGAAAGAATTTTGAAGACCAACTGCTGCGATGCGTTCGTCGCCGTCTGGCGAAGATCGGGCAGTTTCGGGTGCGGGCAGCACAGTCGACGATCTATGTCGAGCCGCTGCAGGAAGAGGCAGATATGGACGAGGCTGCTGAATGCGTTTCACGCATTTTTGGTGTAGCTGCGTATGCCAGAGCGTGTGTTGCAGAAAAAGACCTCGACAAGATGAAAGAAGCGGCTGCCGCTTATCTGGCGGATACGCTGGAAGACTGCCATACCTTTAAGGTGGAGGCCAAACGCTCCGACAAGAAATTTCCGTACAAGTCTCCGGAGATTAGTGCCGAGATTGGCGGCTACCTGTTGGAACGATTCCCGCATTTGACAGTCAATGTCCATGAACCGGATGTGACCGTGACAGTAGAAGTCAGAGATTTCGGAGCTTATATCCGTTCCGGTCTGGAACGGGGAGCCGGCGGTATTCCGGTAGGCACCGGCGGCAAAGCCTGTGTACTGATTTCCGGCGGGATCGACAGTCCTGTCGCAGCATATACGATGGCGAAACGAGGGCTGGAACTGATGGCGGTGCATTTTGCCAGTCCGCCCTATACCAGTGAACGTGCGGAAGAAAAGGTCGTGGAGCTGCTGCACCGTGTGGCTCGTTATAGCGGCCGCTTGAAGATGTACACCGTTCCTTTTACCAAACTACAGGAGCAGATTCGTGAGAAGTGCAAGGAGGACTACTTCACCATCATTATGCGTCG
>JAFPXW010000037.1 GCA_017394565.1 Oscillospiraceae bacterium
CGCGAAGCAGAGGGGACGGGGCGTTCGCCGCAGCCCCCTGCAAAAATGCCCCCTCCTCGGGGATAAGCAGGCAGCCAGCGAGTTTACGAGCGCAGCTGATCGCTTATGCAGAGCAGGGGGTTGGGGGTGGGGGGAAAGAAACGCGCCTGTTTTCATAACAGAACCTGAAAATTGATTTCCGTGTTTTCTCGCAGAAAACGATTGACAATCCCTCTTTGCTGTGCTATAATTAAGTATGTAATAAAATGATTTCCAAGTACCTGAAGCTGAGGGAAGTGCGGTGCAATTCCGCCGCAGCAGTCACTGCCGTAAAAGTCGGATCGCTCGTCAGGTTTTACGGGAACTGCGTTTTTGGATAGTGAAAAATGCATCCCATCCCCATCACGGGATCGGTGTGCCTTTTGCTTGTCGGCAAAGGGCTATTTTTGACGCATTGACACGCATCCAAACACGAAAAAGAAAGAAAAGAGGAGAAACAAATATGAAACACATCATCGCATCTGCCGCAGCACTGCTGCTGGTATGTGCGGCGATCCCTGCTGTTTCCGTTTCGGCGGCAGATTCTGCGGATGTCTATGTGACCATCGCAGATGCACAGGGTACGCTTGCACTCACACAGGAAAAGATCACCGTCACCGATACCGACGGCGACGGCGCACTCACCATCCATGACGCGCTCTACCTCGCACACGAAGCCAAGTATGACGGCGGTGCGGCTGCCGGCTACGCGACGGCTGAGTCCACCTACGGTCTCTCCCTCGCCAAGCTCTGGGGTACGGAAAATGGCGGCAGCTTCGGCTATTATGTCAATCACATCGCAGCTATGGGCATGACCGATGCGGTGGCTGACGGCGATTTTCTGGATGCGTTTGTTTACACGGATACCACTGGCTGGTCGGATGCTTACTGCTGGTTCGATGTTCGCACGAAAACCGCAGAAGCCGGCGAATCGTTCGACCTCACACTCCAGTATGCAGGCTTCGATGCCAACTGGAACCCTGTCACCAATCCGGTCGCGGATGCTGTCATCACTGTGGACGGCAAGGAAACTTCCTTCAAGACCGATGCAGACGGCAAGGTCAGCATCACGCTGGAAGATGCCGGCGAGAAGGTCATCAGCGCGAAGTCTGCGTCCCAGACGCTCGTTCCGCCGGCGGTGATCGTGACCGTTTCCGGCGAATCTGCTGCGGAAACGACAGAGCCTGCTTCCACCGAGGCAGCGGCTGAAACCACCACGACTGCGGAAACAACAGCCGAAACCACTACGACCGCCGTCACGACCACAACTATGACAACGGCCGCGACCACAAAGGCAACGGTTTCCACCACCACGACCATGACAACTGCGCCGGCCAAGTCCACCACTTCCGCCAGCTCCACCACATCTCCGGGAACCGGTGACGGTGCCGGTCTGGGGGCTGCGCTCGTGTTAGCAGGTGCCGCTGTTGGTGCTGCCGCATTTGCCATTTCGCGCAAGCATGAGGACTAAGCTTCACGCTGTCCTGTGCTGCTTCGCTGTGATCCTGATGCTGTTCCGCCTTGTCCCGATCAGGGCGGACGGCTATGCGTATACCGTCGGTGAGGTGCAGAGCCTGATCGACGGTATTGTCGCATATAAGCTCCAGACGACAGGTTCCGGCAGTGTGCAGGACTGGATCAGCGGCGAGATCGCATCCGGTGCCGGTGCGTCCAGCGACTGGTACGCGATGGCGCTCAGTCAGGACGGCGATTATGATTTTTCGGGCTATCGTGCGGCATTGGAAAGCGCCGTTGCAGCCGGCGGCTCAGCTTCCGCGACCACTCGCGAGAAAAATGCCCTTGCCCTGTGCGCTTGCGGCAGTACC
>JAFPXW010000038.1 GCA_017394565.1 Oscillospiraceae bacterium
GACTCAGAAGCAGCAGCCTTCATTGCAGCGTTGATGCCTTCCTTGGTCACGTTGTCGCCCTTAACAACAGCGGTCAGGATGGTGGTGGAACCAGTCGGAACCGGTACACGCTGTGCAGAACCGATGAGCTTGCCGTTCAGCTCCGGAATAACCAGACCGATTGCCTTAGCAGCGCCGGTGGAGTTCGGAACGATGTTAGCAGCGCCTGCACGAGCTCTTCTCATATCGCCCTTTCTGTGCGGGCCATCGAGGATCATCTGATCGCCGGTGTAAGCGTGGATGGTGCTCATGATACCAGACTGGATCGGAGCATAGTCGTTCAGAGCCTTTGCCATCGGAGCGAGGCAGTTGGTGGTGCAGGATGCAGCAGAAATGATCTTGTCATCCTTGGTCAGAGTCTTCTCGTTTACAGAGAATACGATGGTCGGCAGATCGTTGCCAGCCGGTGCAGAGATAACGACCTTCTTAGCGCCAGCGGTGATGTGAGCCTGTGCCTTGTCCTTGGAGCAGTAGAAACCAGTGCACTCGAGAACAACGTCAACACCGATCTCGCCCCACGGCAGCTCAGCAGCGTTAGCCTGAGCATAGATCTTCAGAGTCTTGCCGTCAACAGTGATGGTACCAGCCTCATCATCAGCGGATACAGTGTGCAGGTTCTCACCGATCTTGCCGCAGTAGCCGCCCTGAGCGGTATCAAACTTCAGCAGGTTAGCGAGCATGGAAGGCTTGGTCAGGTCGTTGATAGCAACTACCTCGTAGCCCTCTGCACCGAACATCTGGCGGAATGCCAGACGGCCGATTCTACCGAAACCATTAATTGCAACTTTTACAGACATTGGAATGTACCTCCTAATGTAATTTCAGGGTTCGCTGCAAATGCGCAGACGAATTTCCTACTTATTATTTTACAACATTTTCAGAAAAATTGCGAGTGCTTTGACAGAGAATTATCAATTTTTCAGGGGCATCTTGATAATTTCGGCGTTTCGCACAATACTTTGAAAAAAAATTGTGGAGCCTTAACAATGATTGTATCCAATTTCTAAAAAAACTGTACTTTGCTTTACTTTTGTGTCGAATTTGGTTATAATAAAAAGAGTGAAATATCCGCAAACAAAAGCGGGGAGGCTTTATCATGGATGCTGTATTTTTGCAAGGGATCATAGATCTGTACGGCGGCGGCCGCGAGAGTGTGCAGGTCATGAATGCTCAATGGGAGATTGTCTGGTCAGAAGGAACCGTCCGGATCCCGGATCTGCGGGAACGCCTGTCGCTGGCACGCGACTGGTGGGGAAAGCCGATCCACTGTCTGCTGGAATCGGGGGACACGCTGCTGCGCTGTACGATCCGCTGTTCTGAGCAGAACGGGCTGCGGGTGGCGACATATCTTCCTGTCTCCGCGGATCTGCTGGCTGACCGGAAATCGGCGGCCGAGATCATGCAGCAGGTGATCGGCGCCGGAAATCTGCTGTTCCAGGCCCTGGAGGAGCAGGAAATGTATGAGCAGCGGGGAAATCTGAACCGCATGATCAGTGCATTCCTGAAAATATACCGGTCGGTCTATCTGCACAGCCTGCTGGAATCCTGCGTCATGGGCGGATCGACGGCGCAGGAGCTGTCGCTGTACACATTTGCGGAAATGCTGAAGGGGCAGATGCAGTCGATCCTGGGCAATGCGATGCAGGTCGAGGTCGTTACGACGGAGCTGTACTGCGTTGTGAAGGGCAGCGCGGAGATCCTTCCGAGTGTGCTGGTCGCGGCGGTGCTGTGCTGCATCCGGCAGCCGGAGCAGTGCCAGAGCCTGCAGCTGAGCATCTGGCAGGCGGAGGGAGCAGTGACATTGCAGATCGCCGTCACGCCGCTGGAAACGCCCTTGCCGTCGTCGCAGAGGGCACTTGGCATGACGGAGTCGGATGTAGAATACCAGCTGATTGAAGCCTACTGCCGGATGTTCAGCTGTACGATGGAGGAATCCGAGCAGGACGGCGCTCATGTGATGCGACTGACAATGCCGACTGCTGCATCCGATGACAAGTGGACGCTGCACAATTCGCTCGAACGCGGCGAGATGAATTATTTTGATCCGATCCGCGTGATGCTGGCACCCTTCGGGTACCGGGACTATTTCTGATCCCTGCACAAACAAACGAATCCCCACAGTTCATGGCGAACTGTGGGGAATATTTTTTTTGAATTTGAACGTCCTGTATTGGTACCGGGATCACTCGTACTCTACGACATTGACCCACTTGAGCAGAAGGTCGCGCTCCTCCTCATGTCCCTTGACGGACTGGGAAGCTGCTACGATCGGCATCCAGCGCTGAACGTACTGCTTTGCGGTATCGCTCTTTTTGCAGAACAGGTCGAGGTACTTGTTGGCTCTCTCCTCACCGTAGGTCAGGGAGAACTTCAGGAAGGTACGCGCCGCATCTGCGGAAGCGTTACCCTGTGTTGCGTGAGCCCAGTCAATGATGTAGTACTTGCCCTCCGGCGTGATCAGCACGTCACCGA
>JAFPXW010000039.1 GCA_017394565.1 Oscillospiraceae bacterium
CAGTCCTCCTTCTCAAATCACATGATTCCGGCGAATGCCATCTGCATTCGCCATGTAAGCTATGTTCTTAGAGCGTGGGGACGGAGGGTTCAGATCCCCGGGTGATCTGCTCTGTTCCTTTGTTCTGTATATAGTATACCACAAAAGAATTAGCACTGTCAAGAGGAGAGTGCTAATTTTCATTTGCCTTTCATGTTTTTCACGAGGTTTTGACAATTGGGAAATTTCTCATGCTGTCGCACGTCATTCTCACACGGTCTTCATCCCCAGCATCTCGGCGATCTGTACTGCCTGATAGGCTGCAATTTTCCCCCCCCTTTCAGTTATCAGCAAAAGGCACAGTTTAGATCAACATTTGTTTGTTCTAATGCCCAATATGGCAAAAATGCAACTTTCCTCTTGACAAATGCAGGAAACGTGGTATAATAATTCTTGTAATTTGAAAATGGTTTTCATTTTCAAATCATAAAAGTAAGCACGCCGACCATGATCGGCGCTCTATTTTAGCTCTAAAAACGAAAATGAGTATCAATTTCATAATATGGAGGGGGAGAAAATGGCATTCTATCGAACCGAACAGCAGACCTGTCTGGTGAAATTTCTGAAAGCACACAGCAGAGAACCAATGACTGTTCACGAAATGTACAGACGTATGAAGCAGGAGTATGCTTCGATGACGATTCCGGGGGAAAGTACAATTTATCGCCTCATCCGTAAGCTGACCAATGACGGGCTTGTACGGAAAAGTCTGCATACCGGACAGCGTGAGATCTTCTACAGCTATGCAAACCCCACGGATCAGAACGCAGGACTCTATATGCGCTGCAAGGTCTGCGGACAGCTTCAGCCGATGCAGACGGAATGCAGCGAGCAGATCGTGAAGCAGATCCGGGAGCAGGAGAATTTTGCGGTGGATGCCTGTATGATCTTGGAGGGAGTCTGTCAGGACTGCCAGTGAAAGGAGAAATTCTGATGTATTATGAGCAAACGCTGATCTCGATGAAAGTGGAGCTGCTAAACTGATACTATTTCCATGATTATTTTCCCATTTTTGCTGTGGATCGGAGAGCGTGTGAAGTGCATTTCCTCCTTAAGATGCATCCTGCTCTCTCCGTTCCCACTGCCAGACCATGATTATTGATACATTTCGGAGGAATATCCATGTTTACCAAGAATAAGAATTTTTTGATCGTATCCTGCCTCATTGCTGCCCTTTCTTTGACCGGTTGTGGCGGCAGCGCTGACTCGGCTGCATCTGCACCGGAAGCTGAAACCAGTGCGGCAGAAACCACTGCCGCCGAAGCACCGTCCGAGACTGCCGCGTCCGAGCCGCTGTCCATCGTTTGCACCATCTTTCCGGAGTATGACTGGGTGCGTGAGATCTTAGGCGACCATGCGGAGAATGCCGAGATCACCTACCTGCTGCAAAACGGTGTGGATCTCCACAGCTATCAGCCGACTGCCGAGGACATGATGAAGATCGCGGAGTGCGACCTGTTCATCTACGTTGGCGGCGAATCGGATGAGTGGGTAGAGAATACGCTTTCTGCTGCGGAAAATCCGGATCGTCAGGTCATCAACCTGATGGAAGTTCTCGGCGATTCTGCGAAGGTCGAGGAACTCAAGGAGGGTATGCAGGAGAGCGAACATGAGCATGACCACGACCACAGCAAGGAAGTTTCCACCTTTGAGGACGACGAGGTGCAGGACAGACCGCTTTCCGACTGGGAGGGCGACTGGCAGTCGGCATATCCGTTGGTGCTGGACGGTTCGCTCGATGAAGCATGGGAGCATAAGGCTGAAAGCGGCAAGATGACCGCAGAGGAGTACAAGGAGTACTACACCAAGGGCTACAAGTCCGATTATGCTGCCATCAGTATCCATGACGATCATATCCAGTTCACCGACAACGACGGCAATGTGACAGAATCCGACTACAAGTACACCGGCTACTTCATTCAGGACTGGTCAACCGGCACACGAGCTGCCATGTATCGCTTTGAAGCCGAGGACAAGGAATCCGGTGCGCCGATCTACATCGAATTCAACGATCACATGATCGAGCCGGAAAAGGCAGAGCATTTCCATATCCGCATGAGCAACGAAAGTTATGATGCCATCGTGGATCCGGAAGGCAACTGGCCGACGTTCTTTGATGCATCGCTCTCTCCGGAGGGTGTGTGTGACGAGGTCATCGGTCACGACCACAAGGATGAAGATGAGGACGAGGAACACGAAGAACACGAGCATGAACACGAGGAGGGTGAGGCAGAATACGACGAGCACGTCTGGCTCTCTCTGAAAAACGCGGCCGCGCTGGTCGGTCGCCTCTCGGCGGCCGTTCAGACCATCGACCCCGACCATGCGGAAACCTACCGGCGCAACGCCGCGGCGTATACGGAAAAACTGAACGCCCTGGACGGGGAATACCGGGAGACCGTTTCCGGCGCCGCCGTCCGGACTCTCCTGTTCGGCGACCGCTTCCCCTTCCGCTATCTGACGGACGATTACGGTCTTAG
>JAFPXW010000040.1 GCA_017394565.1 Oscillospiraceae bacterium
ATACTTCTGTAGCAGCATCCTTCCCGGATCCGATCGACGCTGAGATCGCTATTGAGAACGTAAAGTCCACTGAGATCCCGGCTGACAAGATGGGCCTGGATATCGGTACTGAGACACAGAAGCTCTTTGCTGACGCTGTCAAGACCGCTAAGACCGTTGTTTGGAACGGCCCGATGGGTGTATTCGAGAACCCGACTCTGGCACAGGGTACCATCGCAGTCGCACAGGCACTGGCTGAGACCGATGCTACCACCATCATCGGCGGCGGCGACTCCGCAGCAGCAGTTATGCAGCTGGGCTTCGCTGACAAGATGAGCCACATCTCCACCGGCGGCGGCGCTTCCCTCGAGTACCTCGAAGGCAAGGTACTGCCGGGCGTTGCAGTTATCGCTGAAAAATAAGGTGCGGCAGTCCGCACTGACGAGTTTGGGAGAGGGACAGGTTCTCACTCCATTCTCCGCAATGTGCCCAAAGGCTTGCGCCTAAGGGCACAAAGCTGGGTTGGTCAAATGGCGAGTGAGTGGGACAGGTTCTCACTCCATTCTCCGCAATGTGTCCAAAGGCTTGCGCCTTCCGGGCACAAAGCCGGAGCATTCAATTTTAATCAGATAAGGGGCGTGTGATCTATGAAGAAGCAGGAAGCTGTTACATTTAAAGTGCCGGAAATTTCTCTGCGCACGGTGGAAGTACCGCAGGCTGTGACCGATATGATCGTATCGAAGGTCGAAAAGGTCAAGGCGAAGAAGGATGATGTCCTGACGCGCGTGCTGAATTATGAGCATACCCCGATCATTACCGCAGCAGCGGTCGGATTCCTCGCAGGTGTGGTCGTTGGCTTCATGGTATCGCCGGTCAAGAAGGGTATCACCATCGGCAGCAATAATGCGGTCACACACAACGATTATTCGGACGATTACGACGATTTCGAGGATTACGAGGAAGACGAATAATCTCATAGTAAAGGAGTTTTTCCCATGAATAAGGCAGTAAGAAAGGCAATCATTGCCGGCAACTGGAAGATGAACAAGACACGTCCGGAGGCGAAGGCGCTCATCGAGGGCATCAAGCCGCTGGTGGCAAACGCTGAGGGCAAGGTAGAGGTCATCACCTGCGTACCGTTCACCAACCTGGAGACCGCAGTGGCAGCAACCGCTGGCAGCAATGTCAAGGTTGGCGCTGAGAACGTACATTCGAGAAGTCCGGCGCATTCACCGGCGAGATCTCCGCAGATATGCTCGTTGAGGTCGGCGTAGAGTACGTTGTGATCGGTCACTCCGAGAGAAGACAGTACTTCGGTGAGACCGACGAGACTGTCAACAAGAGAACCGCAGCCGCTCTGGCAGCAGGTCTGAAGCCCATCGTTTGCGTGGGTGAGCTCAAGTGGGAGCGCGAGTGCAACATCACTGAGGAAGTCATCGCTCGCCAGATCAAGCTCGACCTGTGGAACGTTTCCGCTGAGGACGTCAAGAAGGTCGTTATCGCTTACGAGCCGGTATGGGCGATCGGTACCGGTCTGACCGCTACCCCGGATCAGGCACAGGAAGTTTGCGCATTCATCCGCGCACAGCTCGCTAAGCTCTACGATCAGGCAACTGCTGATGCTGTCACCATCCAGTACGGCGGTTCTATGAACGCTAAGAATGCAGCAGAGCTGCTCGCAAAGCCGGACATCGACGGCGGTCTCATCGGCGGTGCTTCCCTCAAGGCTGAGGACTTCAACGTGATCGTTCAGGCAGCTGTCAACGGCTAAGCGAAAAAAGCATAAACTGCTTTTCCCCCGCTTTTGGCTCAAAAGCGGGCGGGGAGGGAGTTTGAGGGAGGGGCAGCGCTCCTCCCTCATTCGCCGTCAGGCGATTACTTTACCCAAGAAAGGAAAGATTTCCAATGGCAAAGAAACCCGTAGCACTCATCATCATGGACGGCTATGGCTACAATCCGGATTCCTACGGCAACGCGATCATGGCTGCAAAGAAGCCGAATCTGGACAAGTATATGCAGTGCCCGAACACCATCATCGGCGCATCCGGTCTGGACGTCGGTCTGCCGGACGGTCAGATGGGCAACTCTGAGGTCGGTCACACCAATATCGGTGCAGGCCGTATCGTGTACCAGCAGCTCGTCAAGATCACCAAGTCCATCCAGGACGGCGATTTCTTCGAGAATCCGGCGCTCGTTCACTCTATGGAGAACGCCAAGAAGAACGATTCCGCCCTGCATATCATGGGACTGCTCTCTCCGGGCGGCGTTCACTCCCACATGACGCATATCTACGGCATCGTGGAGATGGCAAAGAAGTTCGGTCTGGAGAAGGTTTACGTTCACGCATTCCTTGACGGCCGTGACGTTCCGCCGTCGTCTGCTGCGGAGTACATGGAGGAAGCAGTTGCTGAACTGAACAAGATCGGTGTCGGCAAGGTCGCTACCATCGCCGGCAGATTCTATGCAATGGATCGTGACAACGCCTGGGATCGTGTCGAGAAGGCATACGCTGCACTCGTTTACGGCGAGGGCGTGAAGGAAACCGATCCGGTTCAGGCGATCAGGAATTCCTACGCAAACGAAGTTACCGACGAGTTCATGCTGCCGACCGTCATCGAGGGCGGCGCTGCGATCCAGAAGGGCGACTCTGTCGTATTCGCAAACTTCCGTCCGGACCGCGCTCGTCAGATCACCCGCGCGTTCGTAGATCCGGAGTTCTCCGGCTTCGATCGTAAGAATGGCTATTTCCCGGTACATTTCGTATGCATGGCACAGTACGATGCCACCATGCCGAATGTAGAGGTCGCATTCCCGCCGGAGGAACTGACCATGACCATGGGCGAGTACCTCGCAAAGTGCGGCAAGACGCAGCTCAGAATCGCGGAGACGCAGAAGTACGCACACGTGACCTTCTTCTTCAACGGCGGCGAGGAGAAGCAGTTCGAGGGCGAGGACAGAATCCTCATCAAGTCGCCGGATGTGGAAACCTTCGATATGAAGCCGGAAATGAGCGCATACGAGGTTTGCGACGCAGTTTGCGAGGCTATTGACAGCGACAAGTACGATGTCATCATCCTGAACTACGCAAACTGCGATATGGTCGGTCACACCGGCGTATTCGATGCAGCTGTCCAGGCAGTAGAGGCTGTGGACGAGTGCGTAGGCAGAATGGTCGAGAAGATCCTCGCCAAGGGCGGTGCTGCGCTCATCACTGCTGACCACGGCAATGCTGACAAGATGATGGAGCCGGACGGTTCTCCGTTCACCGCGCACACCACCAATCCTGTTCCGCTGATCGTTGTTGGCGCAGGCGATGTCAAGCTTCGTGAGGGCGGCGTGCTCGCTGACCTCGCTCCGACGATGCTCCAGCTTCTGGAGTTGCCGCAGCCGGCTGAGATGACTGGCAAGAGCCTGATCCTGTAAAAACCCATCTTCACAAGATGCCACGGCACAAGTCTGCTCAAAAATCTGCTTGTGTCCCTTGTGAAGAAAGGCTCAGATTTCACAAAAATCGCAAAACAACGCCCCTTTCGGCTCTGATCCGGAAGGGGCGATCTGTATGTACACAGTCAGGCGATGTGCTTATTGCAGAAACTCTCGAAATCCTCAAGCGGCATGGGCTTGGCGAAGAAGTAACCCTGGAACAGCCGGCAGCGCATCTGCGAGAGCATATGGTACTGTTCCTCCGTCTCCACACCCTCGGTGAGGGAGGAGATGCCCAGGTCGTCGGAGAGATTGATGATATTCTGGACGATGGTCTGGGATTTCTGTTCGTCGCGGGCCTTGCTGAGGAATTTCATGTCGATCTTGAGAACGTCTACCGGCATATCCTTGAGCAGATTCAGCGAAGAATAGCCGGATCCAAAGTCGTCCATCTCCACGATGAAGCCTGCCTCCCGGAACGCGCTGATGATCTTCATGCGTTCGTCGGCGTCGGTCATCATGACGGTTTCCGTGATCTCGATGCGCAGCAGCTGCGAATCGATGCCGAATTCCTTGACCAGCCCCTTGATCTCGGCCAGCACGTCGATGAAGTAGAAATCCTTCGGCGAGATATTGACCGAAATGAACAGATCCCTGTGCGCAGGCGAGGACTTCCAGTCGCGGAGGATCTCGCACGAACAGCGCCACATATGGCGATCGACTTCGACGATCATGCCGTTCTTTTCAAAGACCGGGATAAAGGAGCCCGGCGACAGGAAGCCATCTGTCGGATGGATCCAGCGTGCCAGTGCCTCGGCGCCGACGATCCGGCCGGTCCGGTCTACGATGGGCTGGAGGAACGGCCGCAGCTGGCGCGTTTCGATCGCTTCGTGCAGCTGGGAGGAAATGTGCTGATCCCACAGCACCTTGTCACGCAGGTTGTTGTCGTAGAAGGCGACGTGCTTCTGGTATTCGTCGCGGATGGTGGAGAGCGCCAGATGCGCACGGTCGAACATGACTGCGACGTCCAGACGGGTATCAATGATCCGGAATACGCCGAGATGGATCAGGATATGGTATTCCAGAGTCCCTTCCATCACGACGAATTTGCCGAGTTCTTCCTCGAAATGTGCTTCGTCGAATTCATTGGCCGGCACGCAGATGCCAAAGGTATCGCCGCCCAGCCTGCCATAGATGCTGTTGGCGGAGAACTGGGAGCGGATCCACTGGGCGATGCAGCGCAGGGCGTAGTCACCGAATGCATTGCTGAAAAGATCGTTGACGATCTTGAAGTTCTTGACATCCAGAAAAATGATCAGATACGACACGTCCGGATGCTGCGGCAGGAGCTTCTGGATGCCGGAATACAGCGATTCGCGGTTATAGAGCCCCGTCAGACCGTCGTGTGTTGCCGTGAAGATCTCGTGCTTGATGCGCAGTGTTTCCTCCGTGGTATCGCGCACATTCAGGAAATTGCCGGCAGGGCGGCCTTTTTCATCCGTGACGGTGTGCTTCTCGACCGTGTAGTACTTCGGATTCCGTTTCTCGCCGAGGACGAATTGCTCCGTCCATTCGTCACCCTTGCTACGCAGATCACCGAACATCTCATGCAGGTTTTCCGTGACGGCTTCAAAATTCTTTTCCACGCCGCCGGCAAGCTGCATTGCAGGTTCATTCGCCCAGATGCAGTGATCGCTTGCATCAAAGAAGAACAGGGCTTCCGGCATTCGTGATGCGATGCCCGCCAGCATCTGATCCAGCAGACGCATCGGGCGGTAGTACAGCGTGAAGTAGAACACCAGCACACCGAAGGCACCGAAGCCGATCATCGACTTGTCGATGCGGTCCCGTGAGATGATCGAGAATGTCTGCCATGCCGTTCCGATGAACATGGAGAAGACGATCACCCAGTAGCGTTCTGCATAGATCCGCGCAGCACGCAGCGCCTTCAGCAGGAAGATGCCCATGACCGACAGGATGATGCTGTAGTCGAGGATCCGGTGATAGTACTGTCCAATGTGCGGGATCATCCGGAAGTCGGTGTCCATGGGTGTCGTGTAGGCCTCCAGCGTGAATGCCTGGCCGAAGAACGGATTGCAGACGTACTGGATCACATCGGCCGCGAGCAGAATACAGAGGATGATATCCATCGCGCGTTTGTTTTGATCGAGCGAGCAATATTCGCGTGTGTAGCGCAGGAGCGCCAGCATGACAAGATCCATGCCGATGTAGTAGCAGTAGCAGCCGATCAGCGTGGAGGTCTCCGTGTTAGAGCTGACGATGAGCAGATTTCCGAACACCGCCGGAATCAGGGATGCGATCAGCCAGCCGACACTCTTGCCGATGGGCTTGGGGGACAGGAAGGCGAAATACACACAGATGCCCAGACCGACAATGATCAGGCTGAAAATATACATGAATAGTTCTCTCATAATCATCACCTGCCTTGACCGCTGCAAGCGGCCGCAGCCTTTCTCTGATTTTTGCCGCGCCGGGGACGGCGAAGCGATCCAATGATTACTTTCATTATACATCTATATACAATAAATAATCAACTTCATTTTATGAAACTTGTGTAAATTTTACAATCGTGATAGCTGGAGAGATTCACCGTATGCGGTGCCTTTGCCTGGAGTCTGACCGGAAAAAAGTGGAGAAAAGCAAGCAGATCCAGCAATCATCGCACTGCCGCAGAGCCAGGACAGTCAGCTTCCGGCGACACGGTAACGTTTTCGGGGATTACAAAAAAATCGCATTTCTTTCGCTTCCTGAATAGATCTGGAGAAAACGGTCCATGCTACCACTGAGGTGATAATCATGAAACGTCTGAAACTGGCGGCGATGCTTGGCATGGCCCTTGCGATCCTGTTCGGGAATTATGCGGATTTTACATCGCATCTGCACGACCTGCAAAAAAATGTCCTCCGGCTGCACATCCTTGCGGATTCCGACAGCGCGGAGGATCAGGAATTGAAGCTTATGGTGCGCGATGCTTTGCTCTCGCACTCGGAGGAACTGTTTGCCGGATGCCGGACACTCGACGAGATGAAAGCACGCGCGTGGGAAGAACGCGAGACCATCCGGCTCATCGCGCAGAATACCCTCGAACAAAACGGCTGCACCGATCCGGTCACGGTGCAGCTGGCACAGATGCAGTTCGATACGCGCGAATATGAGGAGATCACGATGCCCTCCGGCGAATACGAAGCCCTGCGCATCCTCATCGGCAAGGGCGAGGGGCACAACTGGTGGTGCGTGATGTATCCGCCGCTGTGCCTGCCGGCTGTGTCGGCGGAGGGGTATTTCGATGCGGAAACATCGGACTTCCTGACGCATCCGGAGGAGTACGAGGTCAAGTTCCGGTGCGTGGAGCTTCTGGAGGATTTGCAGGAGCGTTTCAGCCCCGAAACAGAGCCGATTTCCACACCGTGAAATCGCGGACAGCTTCTGCGGAGGGTTCTTTCCCGGCGTTCAGGTCGGAGAGGACTTCCATGCCGGCGAGCCGGAACCGTTCCGGAAGTGCCGGGATTTGCGGCGCAGGAAGCCGGGTTTCCATCGGGACTGCCCTCACGGAAATGCGCGGCGGCTGTCCATTGGCATCAAGGATGTTCGATTCTTCGGCGGGAATTGGCAGTTCGGTGATCTGCAAGCGCATACAAGGCGGCAGGAGGACTTCGGCTTCATCGGCTTTGGCATAATGGGGAAGCGCCTGCGCCATGGGGATGCAGGGCGTTCCGGCAGGGAGCGCGAACCGCATCAGCGCGATCCCGATGCGATCCTGATACGCCGGCAGGAATCCGGCAGTAGAAGTCGAGGTGAACGACAGCGTCCGTCCGGCTTCCCGCATCGCCGTGAAATCCGCAAAACGTTCCACGCGGTAGGTATCGAGCGCCGTTTCCAGCGGCAGAAACGCCGACAGCAGGTCACGCAGGACATCCACCAGTCGGTTCTCGTCCGCAAGGATCGCAGGATCGAGGAATTTGCCCTCCGCGGCACGCGCACGTTCGGCGGAGATCCCGTCGAAAAAGAGGGAATTGAGCGTGACATAGGCTTTGGCGTTGCCCCAGAATGGCACATTGCTGTCCACATCGCCGATGTACCAGCGGACAGCGCGGAGCTGCGCAGGCGTGAGTGCAGGCATGGTCAGGCTCCTTTCTGACGGAGGAATTTGTCCAGTTCATCGAGCAGACGGCGTTCGAGGTCGCGTTCGCCGAGCGTGGAGAACTGGTCGATCACGGCGTAGGCTTCATCCAGAAAAGCGCGTGATTTCTGGAAATTCTGCTCGATGCCGAACGCATAATACGCCAGCACACGCTTGGCATTGGCATCGCGGTCGTGTTCGATGGTGGTGCGGATCTTGTTGAGGAAATGCGTCGCCGCCGCCGGATTCAGCTCGAACCGGGAATAATAGAACACCAGCCAGTAATAGCACCATGTATCCGCGATCAGCACATCGCTGTCACGCAGCATGGCAGTGAGTTCGCGCGTGGGCTTTTGCAGAGCGCCGATCTGTCCGGATTCGAGCATGGCAGAGAGGTAAAGTCCGTAATACAGGCGTTTTTCGATACCGGTGGGATTCCGGTAGGGAAGTTCCTCCACCGGACGCAGCCCCAGATCGGAGAAATGCGCACCGGCACGCAGATGGTTCGTGAGGGACTGGACGTAGCCGCCGAGTTTCTTCATCATCACGCCGTAAACATACAGCCGGATGCCGATGGTGGTCAGGCTCTGGAAGCACATTCCGACGCTCAGACCTGCAAGGAATGCATCGAGCAGATTTGTTCCGCCGTGCCAGATACGCAGGATCGACGGCACGCTGGGGATCGTGAGCAGGGCGGTGACGATGCAGAGCAGGAGGACGCGCAGGGCTTCAAGCTGTTTCTCCTGCCGTTCGAGAACGTCGGCAGGGCGCGGCTGTGTGAGATCCACACGCAGCATGGACTGGATATGGATCGAGCGCTTGTCCCTCCGGTGCGTCCAGATGCCGTTCTGTTTGAGGAATTGGTTGCCAAACAGGCTGAATTGGTTCAGCTTGAAGCCGAAGCGCGGTGCGAGCAGCATTCCGCTGCCGAGGAACAGGAGTTCCTTGCACCAGACGGCAAGCGGAAAGAATGCGGTCAGTTCGATCAGGTATGCAATGAGCTGCATGGATCGTTCTCCCCCTTTTGGTATCATGTGTTTTTATTATAGCATGGAGTGAGGGAAAAAGCAAGGGGAATGGGAGGATTTGGAGAATTGCGGACGGGAATTTCTTGACAAATCATGCAGGATATGATATAATCATAATGCAAGGGTATACCAATACGGTAGGCGGTTAATCCATACTCCCAGAAGGGAGTGAATTTCTATGAACAATGTGACATCATTCGTTACATGGGATCAGATGATTCAACTTGGACTTCTTCTGACAGCTGTGCTGCATCTGATTTATGCGATTATTCATAACCACAATCAAAAGAAATAACCGCCCCTGCTCGCCAATAGGGACGGTTATTTTTTAACCCAACTAAGGGAGCAACCGTCAACCGGTATACCCTTGATTTTATTATAACACATCGCATCCGCAATGTCAACCCCCTGCACACATAAAATCCCCCTGACATCCCTCTTGCAATTTTCTGCCTCCCGTGGTATAATAGAATCATGTTTGAATTCTGGAGGAGGCAATGGCGTGATGAAAGAGCCGATGACACTTTACATGGTCGTGCCATGTTATAATGAGGAGGCTGTGCTGCCGGAAACGGCGAAACAGCTTGGCGGCAAGATCGCGTCGCTCATCCGCGACGGGAAAATTTCCCGGAAAAGCCGCATCACGTTCGTCAATGACGGCTCGACAGACGGGACGTGGGAGCTGATCTCGCAGCTTTGTGCCGGCAAGGGCGCACGGCTGTTCTGCGGAATTGATCTGGCGCACAATGCCGGACATCAGGCGGCGGTACTGGCAGGACTGATGACCGTCCGCGATCGCTGTGACGCTGCCATCACAATGGATGCCGACTTGCAGGATGACGTGGAGGCCATCGAGAGCATGGTCGATGCCTGTCTTGCCGGAAATGAGGTCGTTTATGGGGTGAGAAGCTCCCGAAAGACCGATAGCTGGTTCAAGCGTCAGACCGCCGAGGGGTTCTACAAATTCATGAAGCTCATGGGCACGGAGGTCGTGTTCAATCATGCGGATTTCCGGCTGATGAGCCGGCGCGTACTGGAGGAACTGAGCCATTTTCCGGAGAGCAATCTCTTTCTGCGCGGCATGATCCCCCTGATCGGTTTCCGCAGCACGAAGGTCTATTACGAGCGCCGCGAACGCTTCGCCGGCGAGAGCAAATACCCCCTGCGCAAGATGCTGCATTTCGCGGCAGAGGGCATCACCTCATTCAGCGTCAAGCCGCTGAAGATCATCACCAATCTGGGATTCCTCATGGTACTGGTCAGCGTCGGCATGGTGCTGTGGGCGTTCTTCACGAAGCTGACCGGTCACTCCGAACAGGGCTGGTCGAGTACCGTCTGCTCGATCTGGTTCATCGGCGGCATCCAGACGCTGTGCCTGGGCATCATCGGCGAATACATCGGCAAGATCTACGCCGAGGTCAAACACCGCCCACGGTACATTGTGGCGGAGTTTTTGCATGGGGAGGAGGAGAAATAGTGCGTAGTTCGTAGTGCGTAGTTCGTAGTTTTGGTGTCCGGCTTGCGCCGGACGGATTTAAATAGACTTACTAAAAGGCTACTCCCCTGACTAAGATAAATCATCCTTAGCTGAGAGTTTTAGTGGTGAGTTATGAAC
>JAFPXW010000004.1 GCA_017394565.1 Oscillospiraceae bacterium
CACCCCAACCCCTCCCCCAGTGGGGGAGGGGCTATATTGCGGGGGCTTCGCCCCCTGCACCCCGATTGGGGCTGTCGCCCCATATTCTTACAAAACCACTTTTTTGACAAGCTGAAAGGGATGCCACGGCGTGTGGCATCCCTTTGTTTTTTCAGGAAATGGGCAGCTCCTGCTTTTTTAGCAAATGACCTCCGGTGCTGCGGTGAAGGAGCATTTGGTGCAGGAAATGTTGTCCAGATACAGCACCTCGAAAATGCCGTCGCCGATGCTGTACATTTTCTTCAGATCCGGACACTGCTCCAGAAAGGCGGCGCGTGCTGCATCGCGGTCGTCGCGGACGAGATCCGCTTGCAGGCGAAGCCATGTGCCGTCCGGTGCCATGCCGGAAATTTCCACACGATTGTGACCGGTCATCTGCTCGTAGCACGCCTTCTTGTTGCCGGTGCAGATGTAGGTCCTGCCCTCGAATTCCGCAACTGCGCCAAATGGACGAACGTGCGGATCACCTGCTGCGTCAACGGTCGCAACGTAGAAAACGTTCACTTTTTTCAGTTCTTCTGCAATTCTGCTCATGGGGATTCCTCCTGTGGTCATCAAATTTTGGGAAGTCTTTGCGTTCCCTGATGGTATCATTATAGCACATTCCGACAAGCAGCGCAATGCTGTGCCGCAATCATTCATGAGAATATCACAGAATATCACAAAACCGCACCCTGCCGATAGCAAAGTGCGGTCGTCTGTGAGGAGCGTTTCCACAGATACTGCACTTGTGTGGAAACGGTGCGCACCCGAATGGGGGATCGGAATGCGCGGTGTATGGGGATTTCCCGATATCATCAAAAAGAAAGGAATTGGTTTGATTTCATGCACGCGCTTTAGCTGACCAGAAGCCGCTTCATCATGGCAAGGTCATAAATGTCCAGCGTGCCGTCCTTGCAAAGATCAGCCGCTTCCCAATCCGGAAGCCTGGTATCCGGGATGCCGAGCATCCATTTTTGCAGGAGGATGAGATCCATGATGTCGAATGTATCGTCCATGTTCACATCGCCGGTGAGTTTCTCCGGTGCCGGCTCCGAGGTCGGCTCGGTGACTGTCGGCTCGGTCGGGTTTGCGGCCTTGGTGGCAGGGATGTTGTTGCCCGCGATCTCCAGCAGCAACTGCTGGAGCTGCGTGTCTTTCATTTGGCAGGCAGTTCTGTCATACTGCGCATCGGTCACGTCCCACATGACCGGACAGAGCTGTCTTTCGTAAGCCTCGCGGCAAACGGACGACAGGAAACGGCGGATCGATTCCGGTTCCTTATTCTTGACAGGGCAGCCATACTCGCCGATGATGACCGGGATCCCCTTGTCGATGAAGTTGGTTTTCATTTTGTCCATGTAGCGCTCCAGCTCCTGTACCTCGCTGTCGCTGCCCCATGTGGAGGTCGCCTTGCCCCAGTCTGCGTCTTCTTCGAGGATCGCAAAGCCGGCAGGCGTGTAGTAATGCACCGAGACCGCCAGCCGTCCGGCAGGATCGTCCGGCATTTTGAAAAGCGGATCACAGGTGAGGTCGATGTTGGTATTGTAGCCGGAAACCAGCAGATGGCGCTTGGCATTATTGCCGCCGGATGCGCGGACGGTATCCACGAAACGCTGGTTGATCTCGTTGACCATCGCGTAGGATTCCGTCTTGCCGGACGTGCCGCCCCACTGATTCCAGACATCATTCCAGCCCAGCTCCTCGTTCTGCGCCTCGAACATGAGGTGGTCGCCGTACTCGCTGAAATTGGCTGCGATCTGCTCCCAGTAGCGTGTGAAGCGGCTCAGGCTTTCTTCCGGGTGCTTGTAGTATTCATTCATCCAACCGTTGTCCCAATGGATATTGACGATGGCGTACATATTGGCTTCGAGAGTCCAGTCCACGACCTGTGTCACTCTGTCCATCCATTCCTGATCAATGGTGTAGGTGCCGTCGTCCTTCATGCGGTTCGTCCATGCCACGGGGATACGCAGCACGCCGAAACCTGCATCCGCATAGCCCTGGATCATCTCCTTCGTGACATCCGGGCTGCCCCAGGCGGTTTCGTAGGCGTGAACACTGCCGTCCGACCACTGTGCGATCCAGTCGCCGGCGGATTCCAGTGTGTTGCCGAGATTGATGCCGATCCCCATATCGCGCACCAGCTCCATGGTGGAAACGTCCTGCATCACCGGATCCGGATCAGCGGCGGCTGCTGTGACAGTGCCGAGGTTCGGGAAAACCGCCATGACCACCGCAAGTGCTGCGGAAACGAGTTTCTTCAGCTTCATAGCATCAGCTCCTAAGTGTAGTTTATGAATCTATTATACACCGGAAATGTGCCGGATACAACCTACAAATCGGAAAGGAGGTGTACAAAATGGAAATGAAATGCAGAGGGGATTCGCATCCCGCAAAAAAGCCCCCCTCCTTGGGGGATAAGCAGGCAGCCAGCGAGTTTACGAGCGCCGCTGATCGCTTATGCAGAGCAGGGG
>JAFPXW010000041.1 GCA_017394565.1 Oscillospiraceae bacterium
CGCACGCGAGGCGATCAGAAGCGCCACGATCCTTTGGTACGACACCGAAGAGGAAGGTTACGAACTGGAGATTGAGAACGAGGACGACCTCGACGCAGAGGACTTCAGGGCTTGGGTTGAGGAGAACGCCGACAGCCTTGCGCAGGAAGACGCCGCAGCAAACGGCACGACCTTCGAGGGCATCGAGGAGATCGAGTACGAAACCGAATGGATTGACGACGATGCACTTTTTGACGAAGACTACGCAGCCGCCTGCGAAAGCGAATGGGAATGGATGACCGACAGATGAGCCGGTCGCCCCACCGGGGCGGCACAGCGCCCCCATGTGCGCGGGCAGCCGGTTCCGCGCAAACTGCTGCCATGCCAGAACAAGCCCAACACAGTCGGGGACACAGGCTCTGTGCGCGTTACTGCGGCTCCTGCGGCGGGACGTAAAGTACACAAACAAGCGGAAAATACCGCAGAGATCATTGTTATTACTCACACTTGATATATCCAATGTTTAGAGTTAATATGTGTACAACGGAACGGGAAACCGAGCCGAAAACTACGAAAATACGGAGGAAAAGAATATGTGGCACGAAGGTACTATTGGAGTTCCGAAGGGCAACGGAAAGTACACGGTGGTTCACTACTGGGTGAAAGCCTACGAAGAAGGCAGTCAGTACGGAATCGAGGGTGGCAGAATCAGCAAGCTCACGCTGAAGGTCGAAGGCAAGGTTATTTACAACTACGACCGGGGGGAAGATGTTCCGCCACAGAACGAAGCCGCAGAAATGGCGCTGGCGATCCTGATGCATGAGTACAACTAAAGGCAGCAAACATACATAGAAAGGGCTTGCAGATCGCAGGCCTTTTCTTTATGCACATTTTTACAGGAAGGAGTGATGCGGATGGCTCAGAGAGGCAGAAAACCAAAACCCACTGCGATCAAAGAGCTGGAAGGCAATCCGGGCAAGCGTCCGCTGAATGAGGCAGAGCCGAAACCGGAACGCAAAGCGCCGCCCTGTCCGAAGTGGCTTGAGCTCGAAGCGAAAAAGGAATGGCGCAGGCTGTCAAAGCAACTGGAGCAGATCGGTGTGCTGACCGAGGTCGATCAGGCGGCATTCGCATCCTATTGTCAGGCATATGCCCGTTGGAAGGAAGCCGAGGAATTTATGACGCAGCACGGCACTATCGTGAAAACAAAATCCGGCTACTGGCAGACTGTTCCACAGGTGTCCATTGCACAGACCTACTTGAAGATCATGAACAAGATTGCAGAGCAGTTCGGACTGACTCCGGCGGCAAGAAGCCGTATCACTGCCGGTGCAGATATGAAGGATGCCGCCGTTGACGATATGGATGCACTTCTGGGAGGCGGCTGATGGCAAGAACAGCAAAAGCAAGAGAAAGACCTGCGAACTATCCGAAACTCACTGACTATCAGCCCACCCGCTTCATGCTGCCGGATTCTCATTACGATGCGGCAAAAGCGGACAGGGCTGTTCGTTTTATCGAAAACCTCTGCCACACCAAGGGTCGCTGGGCAGGCAAACCGTTCTGGCTCTTGCCTTGGCAGGAGCAGATCATCCGGGATATTTTCGGTGTGGTCAAGGAAGACGACACCCGGCAGTTCCGTACAGCCTATGTTGAGATCCCGAAGAAAAACGGAAAATCTGAGCTTGCGGCGGCCATTGCACTGTATCTGCTGTACGCTGATAACGAGCCGTCCGCCGAAGTCTACGGCGCAGCGGCTGACCGACAGCAGGCTTCTATCGTTTTTGACGTTGCAAAGCGTATGGTCGAAATGACACCGGCGCTTCTGAAACGCTCCAAGATCATGGCAGCGACAAAACGACTGGTGAACTACAGCAATGTGGGATTCTATCAGGTGCTTTCGGCTGAAGTCGGCACAAAGCACGGTCTGAATGTATCCGGTCTGGTACTTGACGAGCTTCACGCGCAGCCGAACCGTAGCCTCGTGGATGTTCTCACAAAGGGCTCCGGCGATGCCCGAACGCAGCCGTTGTACTTCCTGATCACCACCGCCGGCACCGACCGCAACAGCATCTGCTACGAATATCACACGAAAGCAAAAGATATCCTCGACGGACGGCGCATCGACCCTTCCTTCTATCCTGTTATATATGGCTTGAACGATGATGACGACTGGAACGCCGAGGAATCATGGTACAAGGCAAATCCGTCTCTCGGGCATACGATCACCATTGACCGTGTCCGTGATGCGCACCGTGAGGCGCTGACAAATCCTGCGGAAGAAAATGTATTCCGTCAGCTGAGACTCGACCAGTGGGTCGGCAGTGCGGTCGCATGGATCCCGGAGCATATCTATGACAGGGGTAATCTACCGATCAACCTTGAAAAGCTACGAGGACGGGAGTGCTATGCGGGACTGGACCTTTCCAGCACATCGGATATCACGGCATTTGTTCTGGTGTTCCCGCCGTTGACAGAGGGCGATAAATACATCGTTGTCCCGCACTTCTGGCTGCCAAGAGAAACACTTGACCTCCGTGTACGGCGAGACCATGTTCCCTACGATGTATGGGAGCGCATGGGGCTATTTCATATCACAGAGGGCAATGTGGTGGACTATAACTTTGTTCGGAAAACGATCAATGAGCTGCACACGATGTATAACATTAAGGAGATCGCAGCCGACCGATGGAACGCTACACAGCTGATCACAGACCTTGAGGGTGACGGTTTTACCGTTGTTCCGATGGGCATGGGATTCAAGGATATGTCTCCGCCGATGAAGGAGCTGTACAAGCTCATACTCGAAGGTATGTTCGTTCACGGCGGCAATCCCGTTCTCAGATGGATGGCAGGAAATGTGGTCGCCGAAATTGATGCGGCGGAGAATATAAAACCGAGCAAAAAGAAAAGTACTGAGAAAATCGACGGCATTGTTGCGTGGATCATGGCACTCGACCGAGTGATCCGCCATGAAATGCAGGGCAGTGTCTATGACGAACCCGATCATGATCTGATCGTTTTGTAGGAGGTAATATTTATGGGCCTATTAAGCTGGCTTGGAATCAGCAAGCCGAGAGACGCACCGTCGCTGCCGGATATTCGGGACAATGTCCGCGATTCCGGTAATCTGTTTGTATTCGGCATGACGCACAGCGGAGAGCGTGTTGACGAACGAACCGCGATGCAGATCGTTACCGTATACGCCTGCGTGAGACTGCTGTCAAATACCATTGCAGGGCTTCCGCTGCATCTGTACAGATATACAGGTGCCGGCGAGGATAAGGA
>JAFPXW010000042.1 GCA_017394565.1 Oscillospiraceae bacterium
ACGCAACAAGCAGCTTGGCACGGTGATTTCCGGCATCTCCCACGATTTCCGCACACCGCTGACGGCTTCCCTCGGCTATCTGCAAATGATCGAAAAAAGCGGTGAACTGTCGGATAAAAATGCGGAATACCTCAGTATCGCCATGCAGAAAAACAGGTATCTGAAGGCGCTTTCTGATGAGTTCTTTGAACTGACAAAGATCGAAAACGGCGGTGAGGAACTGAGCATAGAGGAGATCAACCTCAGCAACCGGCTGACCGAAACGCTGCTGGAGCAGCATTCGTGGATCGCCGAAAACCGCATCAAAACTGACTTTGATATTGCAGACGGGATCATGATACAGGCGGATGTGCATTGCCTTGCAAGGATCCTGAGCAATCTTATGTCCAATGCACAAAAGTATACTGCTGACAGCTTCGGTGTTGTGCTGCATCAGCAAGGCGGCAAGGTGATGCTTCGTGTGAGCAATACCCTTGCGGACAGCGGATCGCTCGATATTGACAGGGTGTTTGAACCGTTTTACCGCATGGATGCGCGGACAGCAGGCGGCAGCGGACTGGGGCTGTATGTGGTGAAGCTGCTGTGCGACAGGCTCGGCTGGACGGTCGGTGCGGAGCTGCGTGATGATGTCTTTGCTGTTTCGATCATGATTGATCCAGTGACCTGACTTTTAGTCTTCTCCAGGGTATGATGTGATAAATACTGAATATTCTTTCAGAGAAAATATTTTCAGAAAAGAAACGATGCCATATGCCTTAATATGTGCAGCCTCTCCTGATAGAACGCATACCCCCGTGTCAGCAGCGGAATCGTCCTCCCGGATGTCAGAACACCCGCTGTGCCTTGCGTGCGATCTTGTCGGCGTACATCCGTTCGTCCGCCTGATTCATCAGGGTATCCGGGATCAGGGATGGGCTGACGGCATCGGACGCAAAGCCGATGCTCGCACCGACGGTGTAGGGCTTGCCGGCGGTTTCGTTAAACTCCGCAAGACTGCGCCGGAAATTCGTCAGGAAGCTTTCGTACCATGCACGCAGTTCCGCCGTCGGCAGAAAGACCGCCGCCTCGAATTCATCACCGCCGAACCGCGCACAGATCCCGTCGTTTTCGACAGCACTGCGCAGGGCAAGGGCAACGGTGCGGATGGCTCTGTCGCCCTCGCTGTGGCCGTAGGTGTCGTTGATGTGCTTGAGCCCGTCGAGATCGACCGAGAGCATCGCCATGCTGTATCCATCCTCGGTGCGTGCGGAGAGCCGTTTCGGGAGCTGCTCAAAGAAGCCGCGCCGGTTGAGCAGTCCGGTCATTTCGTCGTGCGAGGACAGGAGGACATAGCGCTGCTTGGCACGCATCATTTCGAGGGAATTATTGACCATGCGAAGCCAGTTGCGGTACACGAGATTGATCTTGTGCGGATCGGTCAGGCGGCGCTGGAGAACAGTGTAGCCGAGCGTCTTGTCCCCGAAATGCACGGGCGAGAAGTAATAGACGCTCGGTTCCCCCGTGTCGTTCAGCATCTGCGGCAGCATATCCTTCGTGTCAAACAGGACGCAGCGCGGATCGTCAAAGAATGTGGCGTCAAGATCATCGGAATACGCACAGACCAGCCGCATTTTCGGGGGATAGGGATCGTCTGTATTATGCGTGTAATCCGTCAGCCAGTTTTCCGCCAGACACAGGGAATTCTGCATCATCGGCCGGAGAATATAGGAACTTGTCCAGATCTGATACAGGCAGTCGTGCGGCGTGTCGGCTGCGGTGAGGCGCTCAGAGATATAGTTCTCCATCAGCAGTCCGATGTCGATGTTGTTTTTGCGCGTTTCCAGATTATAATTATGCATCGTATAATAGAGTGCATCGCGGAATGCGGCGACAGACCGCATGATATCGCCCGAACAGCCGCAGCTCTCGCCGAAATGGATCTGATCTTCCGCTTTCGGCGTGAACGGGATCACCTCGGCATCCGGTTCGATGATCCGGCGCAGGTGATCGACAGCTCTGGCGGCCGTGAGGGTATCGTTCGGCTTGTAGGAAGTCAGGGGTGTTTCGTTCAGGGCGGCTTCGACTGTCGCTTCAAAGCCGATCACGATGGCATCCCGCGGAATGGCGTAGCCGCGGCGTTTCAGGCGTTCGATCAGTCCGAGCGCCATGTGGTCGCTGGCGCAGAGGAACGCTTCCGGCATGGTGCGTTCCCCGGCTGCGATCTCCTCGGCGAGCGCTTCGCCGCTGGTGTACCAGAAATCGCCGTAAACGATGCGTTCCGGCGGTACCTCGATGCCGTGCTTTGCGAGTTCATCCAGAAAGATCTCCAGCCGGTATTCTGCGACAGGATTGCCTTGTCCGCCGGTCAGGATGCAGATGTCGCGCTTGCCGTGGAAGTCGGTCAGGTGGCGGCACATTTCGCGCAGGACGTTTTCGTTGTCGTTCTCGACGACGGGATAGCCATTCATCGGCAGCTCCAGACAGACGACAGGTTTCCGGCATTCCTTCTGCATCCGGCTGGCGATCTTGCCCATCGCGTCCTGCGTGTAGCCGCCGCCGAATGTGAGGGTATCCACGATCACGCCGTCAAACAGGTCAAAATTCGGAAGCTGATAGATGGCTTCCTCACCCTGCTGGTAGGCGCGGTCGTTGTGCATGAGATTGGTCATGGTCGCGAACACGGCAACATGATAGCCGTAGGTCTGGCATTGCGCAAAGATGCCGTCCAGAATTCGTTGTTCGTGCAGTGCTTCCGGCATCGCCGTCAGCACGCAGATACGATTGCGCTGCATGAGGTTCACCCCTCTCGTCATTCGTTTTTGTTATCCCATGATGTGTCGGATCGGATGTCATTTACAGTTATTATAACACATTCTGTCCTGTTTTTCAATACTATTTGTAAAAAAGTATAACGCCCAAAATGCGGACATAGAAATTCGTCTATCGTTTTCGTGAGAATGACGTTTTTTCTAAAATAATATAAAAGGTCAGTGCCTGGATACAAAAAGTTATTGCTATTTTTAGCTAAATATAGTATGATGAAATTATGAAGGATTTGTGACATAAAAACAAAAACAAATCGACATGGAGGGAATTACTTATGAAACTTGCAAAACGACTGTTGGCGGCACTGTGTGCTGTCAGTATGGCAGTCCCGTTTGCGTCAGTGAGGGGACTGACTGTTGGGGCCGCGCAGAATGTCGTCCTTTCACCGGACAGCACTTATGCGATCAATGACGGCGAATTTGAAGGTTGGGGCACATCACTCTGCTGGTGGGCGAACCGTGTCGGCTATTCCGACAGCCTTTCACAGAAAGCGGCAGAGGCGTTCTACGGCGATTCCGGTCTGCGCCTGAACATCGCACGATTCAATATCGGCGGCG
Source organism: Oscillospiraceae bacterium (assembly GCA_017394565.1). Taxonomy (GTDB): domain Bacteria; phylum Bacillota; class Clostridia; order Oscillospirales; family Ruminococcaceae; genus UBA3855. The sequence continues at coordinate 3,363 of JAFPXW010000042.1, forward strand.
GCGACGATCCGACGCATCATCACATCACACGAACCGACTCCAATATGCCGGGCTACACCGTTTACAGCAACGGCAAGGCGACCTACGACTGGACGAAGGACTACAACCAGAGAAATGTCCTGCGGAAAGCCATCGAAGCCTGCGGAGATGACATGATCGTCGAGATGTTCTCGAATTCTCCGCCATATTACATGACCTATTCCGGCTGCTCCAGCGGCGGCGACAACCCCGGCAAGAATAACCTGCGCGATGACCAGTATGACGATTTCGCGAATTATCTCGCAGAGGTCTGCTATCACTACGAGCATGACTGGGGCATCAAGGTGCAGAGCGTGGAGGCGCTCAACGAGCCGTACACCAATTTCTGGGGAAAGAACAGCCCCAAGCAGGAGGGCTGCCACTTCGACATCGGTGATTCCGAGTCCAGGATCATCCTCGAACTCGACAAGGCGATGAAAGCCCGCGGCATGGACGACGTTCTCGTGGTCGGCACGGATGAAACGTCCATCGACACGCAGATCCAGGCGTATAATGCCCTGTCCGGCGACGCAAAGAAGGCGCTCGACCGTATCGACACCCACACCTACGCCGGCAGCAAGCGCTCCCAGCTCAAGGACACCGCCATCGCAGCAGGCAAGAACCTCTGGATGAGTGAGGTCGACGGCAGCGGTACGGCTGGTACGAATGCAGGCGAGATGAGTTCCGCACTGTGGCTGGCACAGCGCATCACCACCGACGTGAATGACCTGAATGCTTCCGCATGGATCATGTGGCAGGTCATCGACAACCATATCTCCAAGGTCGGCATGAACGGCAACAAGGACAAGGGTATGGTCAATACCAACGGCGGTTTCTGGGGCGTTGCAGTCGCAGACCACGACAATGACAAGATCGTCCTGACCAAGAAGTACTATGCATTCGGTCAGTACTCCCGTTACATCCGTCCCGGCATGACGATGCTCAATTCCGCAGGCAACTGCGTGGCAGCGTATGACAAGGATCTGGGACGTGTGGTGGTTGTTGCTTACAATACCTCCGGCAATTCCGCAGATATCTCCTTCGATCTGTCCGGATTCTCCAGTGTCGGCACGTCCGCACAGGTCATCCGTACCAGTAAGACCGAGAACTGGAAGGATGTCGGCAATATCGCACTGACCGGCACAAGACTGAATGCGTCCCTCGCGGCGAATTCCGTCACGACCTTCCTGATCGACGGATGCAGCGGCAATACCGGCAACGCCATCGACCTGAGTCAGGCGGAAGTTTCCGGTTCGGATTCGTGGAAGGGAAATGCGGATACCGATTTCCGCAAGGCATTCGACGGCAAGCTGGATACTTACTTTGACGGTCTGAACGGCGGCTGGGTACAGGCTGACCTCGGCGCAGTTTACAACCTGAGCGCCATCGGCTACTGCCCGCGCAAGAGCTATGAATACCGTATGCCGGACGGCTATTTCGAGGTTTCGCTCGACGGCGAGAACTGGACGAAGGTCCACACCATCACCACCAAGCCGGATTATTCCATGCACAAGGTACGCCTTGCGAATGTGAAGGCGAAGTACATCCGCTACGCCGTTCCGGACGGCAAGCCGTCCAATCAGTACAACAAGGACGACAGCTACAATTGTAATGTAGCAGAGATCGCAGTATACGGTCAGATCGATCCGGCATCGAATTTCGAGAAGCTCGATCCGGTCAAGACCTCCGGCTCCGACCCGTGGCAGAACCGCGGCGCTTACGATCAGGCCAAGGCGTTCGACGGCAAGCTGGACACGTTCTTTGACGGCGTGGGTTCCGGCTGGGTGATGGCGGATCTCGGTGAGGTCTGCGAGCTGAATGTCATCGGCTATGCACCGCGTGACGGATTTGCGGCGCGTATGGTGGATGCGTACTTTGAGGTGTCCGAGGACGGCACGAACTGGCAGAAGGTCTACACCGTCGGCAGAGTTCCGTCGGTTTCGATGCAGTACGCATTTCTGGAAGAACCGGCAAAGGGACGCTATGTCCGCTATGCCGTACCGGAGGGCAAGCCGAACAACGGTGTGAACACGGACAACGTGTATTGCTGCAATATCGCAGAGATCGAACTGTATGGTGCGCATCAGCCCGAACCGACGACCGAACCTCCCACAACGGAAGCGCCCACGACTGAGCCGCCGACAGAACCGAAGCCGGTGGTCGGTGACGTGGATGCCGACGGTAACTGCAAGGTGGCAGACCTTGTGATGCTCCAGAAATATGTGCTGGGCGTTGGCAAGCTGACCGATGCAGACGCAGCCGATGTGACCGGTGACGGCGCGGTCGATGTATTCGACGTGGCACTGCTCAAGAGATTGCTCCTGAAGTAATCTTGAAGTGAAACAGACAGCCCCCGCAGGAAAGCGGGGGTGTCTAAAAGAAGTTTTGTAATCCTTATGTTAGGTTGCGTAACTACGGTTACGCAACCTTTCTTCTTTTATCATAGTCTTTTCTTGAAAGTACCGCCGAAGCAACAGCAACACGAAAGCGAAAATAAATATCCACCTTCTGCTGACGATGACCACTGGACTTATCCGGTGCATGAACAACGATACGTTCAATCAACTCATGCATAATCTCAGGCGTAAGCTCTGTGATATGTTCATACTTCTGAACGATACCAATAAATTTCGTTACATCTTCCGTTTTCTGCTCTTTCGCCTTAATAAACGCTGTCAAAGCTGCCGTTTCTTCTTTCAGTCTAAGCTGTTCTTCCTCATACCCTTTGGACATCATTGTAAAACGTTCATCTGTAATTTTGCCGGAAACATTATCCTCATACAATCTTGTGAACAGCTTGTCCAATTCAGCAATACGCTTTTCATTCTGATGCAGTGTACGCTTTGCTTTTTTCAGGTCATCTTCATGATCGGCGGCTGAACGTTCCATTGCTAACTGAACAAAATCGTCCTCATGCTCATGTATAGTGTCCAAAAGCTTATTAAGCTCTTTCAGAACCAGTTCCTGCAATACAACTGTTCTAATATAATGAGCACTGCATTCCAACTGATCCTTTGCATAGGTACTGCACTTCAAATGTTCCTGATTTTTCGGTTGGGTTCTTGCCCTGCAAAGATACAGACTCGCACCACAGTCTGCACAGTAAACCATGCCTGAAAACGGGTTAATTTCTTCGCACTTCTGCTTGCGTGTGCGGTTTTGCCGCAGTTTCTGTACCAAATCAAAGTCATGCTGCGTAATGATTGCTGGATGCGTATGCTCAAAAATCATCCATTCTCCCCTCGGATTGTTAACACGTTTCTTGTTCTTGTAGGACTTTTTATGCGTCTTGAAGTTCACCGTGTGCCCCAAATATTCCATGCGTTCGAGGATTTTTACCACCGTACTGTCATGCCATCTTGTCGGATATTTGTAATTTCCGGACGCAATGTACCCTTTGGATATAGCGTAGGCTATTGGGATCAGCACTTTTTCAGAAGATAGCTTTTTGGCAATCTGCTCAGGACCGAAGCCTTCGATACACATATGAAAAATACGTCTAACTATCGCAGCCGATTCATCGTCTATCTCCCAGATATGCTTATCCTGTTCAGATTTTCTGTAGCCGTAAGGCGGAAGTGTTGAAAGTGGTTTGCCTGACTGCCCCTTTGCACGGAACACAGCCTTAATTTTTTTCGAGGTATCACGAGCGAACCAGTCATTAAAAATGTTCTTAAATGCCATCAGCTCATTTTCGCTCTTGGCTGTATCGACCGCATCATTGATCGCAATGTATCGCACGTCAAATTCCGGGAAGATGATCTCAATGTACTCGCCCGTGCGCAGATAATCACGACCGAGCCTCGAAAGATCCTTTGTTACGATGATTCCGATCTTGCCGTCCTCCATGTCCTGCACCATACGCATGAAGTCAGGGCGCTGGAACGAGGTGCCGCTCCAGCCGTCATCCACATAGAACTGCGGATTCGGAAAGCCGTTTTCTTTCGCATACTTGAGCAGAATTTCCTTTTGGTTGGTAATGCTGTTGCTCTCGCCGGCAAGAAGATCGTCCTGCGAGAGGCGGCAATATAAAGCTGTAATCTTATCTTCTCTCATCATATCCTCACTTTCCGACAAGCTACAGCGGATTCGCAACTATATGGTCAATTCCAAAAGTAACCGCAACACGGAGTGAAAAAACGAGATCATAAATCATAAAATCAAACCATAATTGGAATAAAAATACCAATTATATGAAGAAATCAGCATAATATTAGCCCCAAAAGGGTATATGTACTATAATTGTATACATTGTACACCATTATGGAAGAGAAAGCAAGCATTTTGAAAAAAGATAGCCATATCATGAGAATTCTCGTGATATGGCTCATCAATGTTGATATTA
>JAFPXW010000043.1 GCA_017394565.1 Oscillospiraceae bacterium
CATCGGGCGGGAGTGGATCCTGCCCTGCATCGGCCTGACACTGGCGCTGGGATTCGGCCTGACAATGACCGGAAGTGCCGTCGGGAAGAACTGTTCCACGCGAAAAATGCAATGGCTCGGCGGCGTCATGTTGATCCTGCTGGCGGTGTGCAGGATACTTCCAGGCAAGCTATAGAATAAGCCTATAGCTACCAATAGATTAATCATAGCAAAAATGCCCTTGCATAGCGAAAAAAACTATGATATAATATAGATACCATCTATCACGAAAGGAAGTCCAACTATGCAAATCGAAACCAAATGCCTGCACGAAGGCTATGTCAGAAAGAACGGCGATCCGGGCGCACTGCCGATCGTCCAGAGTACCACCTATGTATTCGATTCCACGCAGCATATCGCAGATCTGTTCGATATGCCGACGGAGTGTATGTATTCCCGTTTCGCGAATCCCACCGTTGACGCGGTCGAGAAGAAGATCGCGGCCCTCGAAGGCGGTGTCGGTGCGATGTGTACCACGTCCGGTCAGGCGGCATCCCTCCTGTCCGTGCTGAATCTCGCCAATGCCGGCGACAGCATCCTCGCGGTCAGCTCTCTGTACGGCGGCACGGTCAATCTGTTCGCTGTTTCCCTCAAGAAGCTCGGCATCGAGTGCATTTTCGTCGATCCCGAGGCGGATGACGCGGCGCTCGAAGCTGCCATCAAGCCCAATACCCGCCTTGTGTTCGGCGAAACCCTCGCAAATCCGGCTCTGAATGTGTTCGACATCGAGCGCTTTGCCAATTTCGCACACAAGCACAAGATCCCGCTGATCGTGGACAATACGTTCCCGACGCCGATCCTGTGCCGCCCGTTTGAATTCGGCGCAGACATCGTGGTTCACTCCACCACCAAGTACATGGACGGCCATGCACTGCAGGGCGGCGGTGTCATCGTGGATTCCGGCAATTTCGACTGGACAAACGGCAATTTCCCTGACTTCACCGAGCCGGACGAGAGCTATCACGGCGTGGTCTACAGCAAGGAATTCGGCAACATGGCGTACATCATCAAGGCAAGAATGCAGCTCATGCGCGATTTCGGCTGCTATCCGGCGGCAAATTCCGCATTCCTGCTCAATCTCGGTCTGGAAACGCTGGCAGTGCGCATGGAGCGTTACTGCAAGAATGCGCTGATTGTTGCGAAATTCTTAGAGAGCTGCGAGGATGTGGCATCCGTTTCCTACCCCGGTCTGGAGGGCGACAAGTACTATGAGCGTGCCAAGAAGTACCTCCCGAACGGCTGCAGCGGTGTCATTTCGTTCAACATCAAGGGCGGCAGAGAGCGTGCGACCAAGTTCATGGATGCGCTGAAGCTGGCAAGCCGTGAGGTACACGTTGCGGACATCCGCACCTGCGTCCTGCATCCGGCAAGCATGACCCACCGTCAGCTCACCGATGAGCAGCTTGTTGCCGCTGGTATTGATGCCGGCATGATCCGTTTCTCCGTAGGTCTGGAGAACGTGGACGACATTCTCGCCGACATCCAGCAGGCATTTGCAGCAAGCAAATAAATTGAAAAACAGGACACGTTTCTCATAGATACAGGCGACGCCGCCATCTGATGAGAACGAGCCCCAAATAAGCTCCCATCCATTCCCCTCGTTTTTATAGGATCTATAAAAGCGAGGGATTTTTTTACCCCAAAATCACCACACAACAAGGAGGACAAACTTATGAAAATCGCAAAACGTTTCGGGATCTGGCTGGCAGGCATTCTGGTGATCCTGCTCATCGTCAATGCGGCGGTAACACTGCTTGCGAAAGCCGGCGGCACGGACATCCTGATGCCGTCCCTGAAGGGCTACTCCAAAAAGATGATCTTCACCGACGAAATGCCGACCGACGAAAAAGAAGCCAAGGGGATGCGTGCCAGGCTCGGTGTCCGAGCGCTGCTGTCGGACATCCGGTTTGCGGACATGGGCGCAGGCGAGGGCGAGAATGGACTGCGGCGGCTCCTGTTCAGCGGGATGTGCCTTGACGAGAGCGTCATTTTCACATCGAGCGAGGGTGTGCATGACTTCTCGGAGGGCATCTATGCGGCGGTGTACGATGAGCAGATCGAGGGCGTGAAGCTTGTCCAGACGATCGGACTGATCGAGCTCAGGGCGTTTGCAAAGACCGAGGGCGTGGATGCACTCACGGAGGTCCTGCTGGCGCATCCGGACGCGGTGATCCAGCTGAATGCCTACACGATGGAGGGCCTTCACATCACGCCGGTGACGGTCACGGTGACGAGCGCTGACGGGTCGAGCGAGTATCTCAAAGCCGACTTCCCTGCGACGGGTGCGGTCATCGAGTCCGACACCTGCTACATCGTGAGCGACGAGCAGGACAGTCTGGGCAGCCGGCTGGCGCTGGCACAGATGGGGGAGCGTGCAAGTGACCGCGCCGCGCACAAGCTTCTGGAGAGCTTCCCATTCGGGCAGGCGAATGTCGGGGAGGGGAAGAACCACTACGCCATCGGCAGCATCATGTCCACGTGGATCGAGACCTCTGCGGACGGCAATGGCATGATCACCGTGGTGCGCATCGGGTATCTGCGCACTGTCCTGATTGCGACTGCTGTTTTGGGTGCAGTCCTGACAGCCGTTCTGCTTCTCATTTTTATCATGAAGGACAAGCGCACGGGGCATTAAAGCAGACCGTTTGTTCTATAGTTATAATGAATACAAAACAAAATATCACAAATAAAAGGCAGAACCCCTGCCTTTTATTTTTTACGAAAAAAGCCCCTCCCCTACTCCGGCATGATTTCCGGCAGGGGAGAGGCGATGACACGCAAATGCGAAACATCGGCAAAACGGTGGAGCTGCGGAACATATGGACGATAACAGATTCTTGCGCTTTTATAGAATAAAGCAGATGAGCCCGGAACAGCCCTCGTTGATGATTCTTTCGAGCGTCTCCTGAAGCTTCATGCGAGCCTCGATGGGCATCTTGCAGAGCTTGGAATGGAGCCCCTCACCGACAAGTTCATAGAGTGACTTGCCGAAGATGTTCGACTCCCAGATGCGCGTCGGATCCTCCTCGAAGCCTTGCAGCAGGTACATGACCAGTTCCTCCGACTGCTTCTCCGTACCAACGATGGGACTGACGGTGGTGGTGATGCCGGCTTTCATCATGTGGATGGACGGGGCAGACGCCTTGAGCCGGACACCGTACTTGCCGCCCTGCTTGATGATCTCCGGTTCCTCGAGGTGGAGTTCCTCCGTGTCCGGCATGACGATGCCGTAACCGGTGGCTTCGACTTCACGCAGGGCAGGTTCGATGCGGGCGTAGGCACGTTTCACGTCGCACAGTTCGCGCAGGACCTCGAGCAGACCAGCCTCATCGCGGATGGTCAGTCCCGTCGCTTCGCTCAGGATGCCAAAGAACAGCGCATCGTCCAGCGCGACCGACAGCGTGACCGTCCCCGAGCCCAGGTCGATGGCGGACACCTCCGCACGCTTGACATACTCACACTCGCAGATGGGAGCCGCCAGCCCGGCAGCGTCCTGCACGGTCGCAAGCCCTGCTGCCGCCGAACGGATGGCAGAGAACACTGCCTGCTTGACGGGATGAGTTTTCTCCAGCATGGAGATCCAGTTCGGCATGGCGAAATTCACCTCGCGGATGGGGAACGCATATAATAAAGCCGTCAGGATGCCGCGGATGTCATCCTCAGAAAGCGCCGTGCAGCTCACCGGCAGAACCGCCGTCCCGTAGCGCTCCTGCATTTCAGCCGCCAGTGTCTTGGCGGCATCGGCATCCGGATCGACACAGTTGAGCAGGATGACAAAGGGCTTGCCGAGCGCCTGCAATTCGCGGATGACACGCTCCTCGCACTCGGCGTATTCCTCGCGCGGAATGTCGCTGATACTGCCGTCAGTGGTCACGACCAGACCGATGGTCGCGTGTTCGGTGATGACTTTCTGCGTGCCGATCTCCGCCGCCATATTGAAGGGGATCTCCTCGTCGAACCACGGCGTCATGACCATGCGCGGCATCTCATTCTCGATGTAACCGAGCGCCGACGGCACGATGTAACCCACACAGTCGATCATCCGCGCCCGGAACTGCGCACCGTCAGAGAGCCGGACGGGGACGGCTTCCTCCGGAATGAATTTTGGTTCGGTGGTCATGATGGTCTTGCCGGCGGCGGATTGCGGCAATTCGTCGGTGGCGCGTTCGCGTTTGTAGTCGCCCTCGATGTTCGGGATGACGAGCTGTTCCATGAAACGCTTGATGAGCGTGGATTTTCCGGTGCGGACAGGGCCGACCACGCCAATGTAAATATCACCGCCCGTGCGCAGGGCAATGTCGGTGTAAATATCTTGCATAGAGGTTCTCCTTTTTATTAGTAATTCACGATCGGGATGAGGAGCATTCCGGTTTCGGAGAGAATTTCGGCGGTCAGGTCGTTTTCCTCCATGATGGCATCCACGCTGGTGTGACAGCGCTTCGCAATGTCCCAGACGGGTTCGCCGGATGTCCCGTAGTACAGCTTCAGCGCAAAATCATGCGGATGCGCCGTTTCCTCCTGCACGGACAAGTCTGACAGCACCGTCACGCGCGAGGTGTGCGTGAGTGTCCCTTCAAGCCGGAGTTCTGCTTTCAGTGAAACCTCTCCGCCGCCCGTGAGCGTGTAGCTGCAATTCTCCGCACGGCCGCTTGCCGATACCAGATCCTCCGGCGTGAGCGCCGCCGAGGAAAACCGATGCTCGAATACTTCCTCGCGTTCCAGCAGACGCGGCATCCCACCCGATTCGCGGACAAGCACGCTCCAAAAAAGTTTCCCGTGAAACATCAGATCATTGCCGTCCGTTTCTGTCGAAAGATCCCGCACGTCGCACCACGCATCATAGACACAGTCGAGTTCGCTGTCGGTGCAGGGGATCTTCACCGCGCAGACCTGCATCTCCGAAAAGGGAACCGGCGCTCCGGCTGTCAGAAGTTCCACCGATGTGCAGTCACACGGATGCTCCGTCGAAAAAGCATCACGCAGCAGCTGCGCCGAGGTCAGGCGGACGGCTTCGAGATGCACGCGCAGTTCTGCTTCACACCGCAGCGCACGGATCTCACCGCTGGGATCGGCGGAGGTTTTCAGTTCACAGCTTGCCACGGTGCAGCGGATGCGCGTGTTGTCCTGTTCCTCCAGTCCGTCCGTTTCCAGAAGCTGGCTGAACGGCAGCGTGAAACTCAAAGGCTCCAGACTCGGCGAACCGTCACGCTCACACGCATACAGGATCGAGAGCCGGAGATTGCCCTGTGCCATGAGCTTGCCGGAGATGAATTTCTGCATCACGTCCACAGGCCGGGCATCGAGCCGCACGATGTGCAGAAGCGAGGGCTGGGTGCTGGCAAGTTCCAGATCTTCCGTCAGAATGATGCTCTGTGTGGTCTGGATGCATTTTTCCGGAAACTGCACCGTCACACGCTGTAACTGCAAGCCCTTGCCGTCCGCATCCGATAACACTTCCTGCCGCTGGTGCGACATCGTGCGAAGCCGGATCGTCACCGCACCGCGCACATCCAATCGCCGGCGGCTCACGGCGCGGCAGTTTACATAATCCACTTCCGGCACGACCTCCACCGAAATGTCCTCGCCCTGCGGCAGATCCGCCGTCCGCGAAAACAGCAGCACCTGCGTGACGGATTGCAGGAGATCGGAATGTTCTCCGGTGTAGAGAATCCGCACTTCACAGCGCAGTTCGTAGGAAAGCCGGTCGCCGCTGATGGATTCGCTCAGAATGGTCGGCACGACGAAACACTTGACGAGCTTGCATACATCGGGGTAATAATCGGGCAGAACATAATCCAGTTCCAGTCCTTGCTCCTGTACGATGCAGCCCATCGGCCGGGCCGTCATGACAGCAGTGCGGTTGGTTGACAGTTCCATATTGTGTACCTCCTCGTGGTTTTGGATGGTACAGTGTATGCACAGGGAACCCATTTTATGTACGAGCATGAAATGAACATTTTTATCTAAACCGCAGTCGAGCCAACTTAAAGTTTTTTGCTCAAGCTTTTTTTCAAAAAAGCTTGCAGGGTCGAGGGGCAGTGCCCCCGTCGCCGTCCGCATAAGCAGGCAGCCAGCGAGCTTGCGAGCGCGGCTGATCGCTTATACAGAGTAGACGGCGAAATCCCCTAATCGAAGGCGCTCCGAAAGGGGTGAATTTGAAAAATGCTCCTGTGGAGCATTTTTCAAAGAGGGGAAGCCCTGCAAGGGAGGGCTTCCCCTACCTCACAGCGAAAACGCGCCTATTCTCGTCGCCTTTATGCGACGACGAATTTACTCCCTCCATTCACACCCACCAATTCCCCAGAAAAAGCACCAA
>JAFPXW010000044.1 GCA_017394565.1 Oscillospiraceae bacterium
GATATGTTTGAAAATGTGCGTGAGCCGTTCACGCTGCTGCTGACCTGCTTTCTTCTGATCTTGACATCTTATGTTCATATTTATATGATAAACTATTTGCATGGAGAAATCAATGGCAAATCATATTTGAGATATTGCATAGCATTTCATAACAGGATTGTGCGGATCTCCCCAAAAAAACACAAGAAACCTGTTACACTTTGATTCTCCCGTCCGATTACTATGATGAAAGCAAAAATTTGCGCAAACGATGTTTTCAACTGAGGTGAAGTCCATGAGATCTGAAAGTGAACTGCGTACAGCAATCAGCAGATCACGAGAGGAAGGCTTCAGACTGCTTTTTCAGCAATACAGCGGTTATGTCTACGCCATCGTATGGAACCGCATCTGTACGGTCGGTACCCGGGAGGACGCCGAGGAATGTGTCAGCGACATCTTTTCGGACGTGTTTGCCAATTTCGACCGGATCGGGAACGGCAAGCTGCAAAGCTACATCCGTACCGTTACCAAGCGCACGGCGATCGACAAGTTCCGCAGTCTGTCCGCACAGCCAGACATGGTTTCCATCGAGGAGCAGGAGCTGCAGGACGCCTTGTCGGAGGAGAATGTCGAGCAGGATTATGAAACGATTGCCCTGCGCAGGCTCCTGCTCGACCAGATCCATGCACTCGGCGAACCGGACGCGACGATCATCATGATGAAGTATTTCTACGAGCGAACCTCGAATGAGATCGCAGCCGTCGTCCATCTGAATCCGGTCGCGGTGCGGATGCGTGCGAGCCGCGCAATGAAGAAGCTGAAAAAGCTGCTGAGCGACAACAATATTACCCCATAACGGAGGTGAAACAGTATGATGAGGTATCATCTGGATCTGAATATCCTGAAACGATCGGATGAAGCGACCGAACAACGCATCGCGGAGGAATTCCCGGCGCAGTGGGATATGGAATCACTCTTTCAGCGAAGCTTCCGGAATTATCTGGAACGTTCCGGTGCCCCTGTCACACAGACGCGCCGCAGACCGCTGCCGTACTATCTGATCGGCACAGCCGCAAGCTTGCTGCTGATCGTGGGACTTGGCGCCGGCATCTGGTCAAGGCAGCAGCCGATTGAAACCAGGCCGCCGCAGGAACCGGCAGCTTTCACAGAAACAACGACGGAAACCACTGCGGCAGAAACCAAAGTCCAGACAACCCAGACCAGACCGCATACGGAAACCAGATTATCTCCGACGGAAGCCCCGACCGAAGCGCCGGCAGCTTCCACCGGAGAACCTGAGCCGGAGACCGCCCTGCCGCAGACGGCGCCTGCCGTGATGACGCAGGCGGCACCGGAAACAGCGGCACCGGCTGCTGCCGCAGTAACTCAGGCGCCTGCACCGGTGACAGAACCGGTGCCTGTGACAGAAGCTGAACCTGTGACAGAAGCTGAACCTGCTACGGAAGCCGCGCTGGAAATTTCATATGAAACGCTGACAGGATTCTGTGTGATGCGGTATCCGACCTACCGGCAGGTCATCTGCACGGACTCATTCCCGGCGCCGACGGGAGAACTGGAATCGTATGAAGTGGAGGGCGTATCGCTCCTGCACACAGAGGACACGGCAGAAGCTGAGCCGGTGCGTTCCTACGAGATCGAAGCCGGCGGCAAGGTATTCACAGTGACACAGCGCGAGTATGCAGAATTTGTGCTCGACGTGGAGGAAGGGGATCTGATCGACATTTCGCTGAACCGGGCGCACGGGTTCTTCTGGTTGGAGGAGGAACGCTGCTCGCTGTACTGGTTCCGGAACGGCGAGGGATTCTATGTCAGTGGAGACGTCGCTGACTTGCGGGAATTAATGGCGATTGCACGCAGTTTTACACCTGCGGAGCAGACGGATTGAAAATGAGGTGATCTTATGAAAAAAACAATGCAAAAACTGATCGCGGCGCTGCTGGCAGTTTGCTGTGTTCCGGTGACGGCGGTCACAGCGAATGCGGTGGATCTGGGATATTACTGGGGCTCCACATCATGGGATGCACTGGATGGCTTGGAGTCGATCAATTCCTATGGGATTTTCTGGGAGTATCCTTATGTGTATCCGCTTGAAAATGCAGGGTACGGCGAAGTGGTGATCGCACGTCCCATAGAAACGACGATCGAGATGCGGATCCGTGAGGACGCGGATCCATCGGCTGCATTTCAGGCGGCA
>JAFPXW010000045.1 GCA_017394565.1 Oscillospiraceae bacterium
ACAATAGGTGACGGACTTATCGTCTGCCGCAGCAGTTCATCGGAAGATTCTGTCTTTACCATGATGAACATGACCGACTCAGGCACCTATGCCGGTGAGACAAGATTCATTACCTCGGAAAAAGTTATCAGCAGTCCGGCAGAACTGTTGATGTCGAAACTCGGCGTAAAGGAAATTGCACCGGCAGTCAGGACATTCACACAGAAGCAGCACATGAACAGCATGGACAGAAAGATCGAAGCGATCCTTTTTTTCATGGTGGATAGAAGCCTCCTGTCATTTGGGAATCGTATTAACCCTTTTATTATACCAAAAAATATGAGGATTGCAAAGAGCTTTTTGAAAAAATCGGTGATTTTCATAAAAAATTCATATTTTAATCGTCATATTCCACAGGACAGTCAAGGAATGCGTGGAGAGGTTTTGGAATTTTGGCGAAAATCCCCTTGACTTTTCGCATCGCCTCGTGGTATAATAAACTGTATATTATACAAGGATCCGCTGGATATCTGACAGAAAGGGGCGAAATTTCATGGTATATGTGACCGGTGACCTGCACGGGGAATGGAGCCGTTTCCGCACGCGCGGGATGCGCAGACTGCGGCGGGGCGATACGCTGCTGGTGTGCGGTGATTTCGGCTTTATCTGGGACGGCAGCAAAAAGGAACAGTCCGTCCTCCGGCGCATGGCGCTTCTGCCGTTCAACATTGCGTTTGTGGATGGATGCCATGAGAATTTTGACCTTTTGAACGCCTATCCTGTGGAAGACTGGAACGGGGCGCCCGTCCACCGCGTCTGCAAAAATGTCGTACATCTGATGCGCGGACGTGTCTATGAGATCGAGGGGCATACCTATTTCGCGTTCGGCGGCGGACACAGCGGCGACCGGGAATTCCGCGACGAACCGGGAAGCTGGTGGGAACAGGAACGCCCGACACGCGAGGAGATCACGGGCGGCATGGAGCAATTGCAGGCGTATGACAACAAGATCGACTACATCATCACGCACGAGCCGCCGGCGCTGCTGAAGGACTGCCTCGGTGTCGATGCGAGCGAGCACGTCGAGGTGCATAAATTCTTCGAGGACATCGTGAAGGCGTGCATTTACCGGAAGTGGTTTTTCGGCAAGTGCCACATTAACAAATATATTCCGGTGAAATTCTATGCGGTATTCGATGCCGTATTGCCGGTGACGGTGAAACATACGGACATGGGCTCGGATTAAAAATTGTAAAAAAGCCCTTGACAAATCCGGAAAAGTATAGTATAATAAATTTATACTAATTGAAATGCGTTGAAGGGAACCAAAGCACAGGATCCCGTCCTCAGAGAGCTGCCGGTCGGTGCGAGGCAGCGGCAGGACTGTGTCATAACTCCTCCCCGAGCAGGTGCGGCGAAAAGTGTGATCCTGAGTAGTAGCATCCGGAGTTCTCCCGTTACAGAGAAATGGATTCCGCGGCTTGCCGTGGGATGCAGATGAGTGGGCGCAATCTTTGCGTCAAGAAGAGTGGTACCACGGAACATGAAGTTTCGTCTCTTTTATGTCAGTTCGGCATGAAAGAGTTTTTTTATAACCTGATGCCGAAAACAAGTACTACATTTCTGAAAGGCGGAATGAAAAATGAAAAATTTTGAAAAGTACAGCAGACAGTATTTTGATGTCGAGAATCCTCCGATGCGCTGGGCCAAGAAGTCCTATGTGGACCATGCGCCGGAGTGGTGCAGCGTGGATCTGCGCGACGGCAACCAGGCACTCATCATCCCGATGAGTCTGGAGGAAAAGCTCGAATTCTTCAAGGTACTCGTCAAGGTCGGTTTCAAGGAGATCGAGGTCGGATTCCCGGCAGCTTCTGAAACAGAGTACGAATTCTGCCGCGCCCTGATCGAACAGGATCTCATCCCGGATGACGTAACGATCCAGGTGCTGACACAGTCCAGAGAGCATATCATCGCCAAGACGTTTGAAGCGCTCAAGGGCTGCAAGCACGCCATCGTGCATCTGTACAATTCCACCTCTCTGGCACAGCGCGAGCAGGTGTTCCGCAAGTCGAAGCAGGAGATCATCGACATCGCGACCTTCGGCGCAAAGCTCTGCAAGGAATACCGCGAAAAGACACCGGGACATTCCGCTTCGAGTATTCTCCGGAAAGCTTCACCGGCACCGAGCCGGAATTTGCAGCAGAGATCTGCAATGCCGTCATCGACATCTGGCAGCCGACACCGGACGATAAGGTCATCATCAACCTGCCCGTCACGGTCTCCCATTCGATGCCGCACGTTTACGCAAACCAGATCGAGTATATGTGCGACCACCTGCACAACCGCGAGAACCTCTCCATCTCCCTGCACCCGCACAACGACCGCGGCTGCGCAGTGGCTGACACCGAGATGGGACTGCTCGCAGGCGCAGACCGTGTCGAGGGCACACTGTTCGGCAACGGTGAGCGTACCGGTAATGTGGACATCGTGACCGTTGCGATGAATATGTTCACCCACGGCGTGGATCCGCAGCTCGACTTCTCGAATCTGCCGGAACTGGTCGATCTCTACGAGCGCGTGACCAGAATGCAGGTCTACGATCGCCAGCCGTACAGCGGAAAGCTCGTATTTGCGGCATTCTCCGGTTCTCATCAGGATGCGATCGCCAAGGGCATGAAGTGGCGTGAGGAGAAGGATCCGAACCACTGGACGGTTCCGTATCTGCCGATCGATCCGACCGATGTCGGCAGAGTGTACGAGGCGGATGTGATTCGTATCAATTCCCAGTCCGGCAAGGGCGGTATCGGCTATCTGCTGGAAACTCAGTTCGGTCTGGATCTGCCGAAGAAGATGCGCGAGGAATTCGGTTACATCGTCAAGGGCATTTCCGACCACGCGCACAAGGAGCTGCTGCCGAACGAGGTACACGAGATCTTCCATTCGACTTATGTCAACCTGAAGACTCCGCTGGAATTCAGGGAAGTGCATTACGTTCAGAAGAACGGCATCCAGGCAACAGTTACCCTCATGCAGAACGGCCAGGAATTCACCATCAAGTCCGACGGCGACGGCCGTCTGGATGCGGTCACCAACGCACTCAAGGCGTTCCTGGGCAAGCAGTTCACGCTGAAAACGTACACCGAACACGCACTGACAGTTTCCTCCAAGTCCGACGCAGTTTCCTATGTCGGCATCGAGGCTGACGGCAAGGTGTTCTGGGGCGTCGGCATCCGCAAGGATATCAGTGATTCCTCCGCAGCCGCACTGTTCAGCGCACTCAACCGTTTCCTGACAAACAAGTGATCTGATCCCCAAAAAGTGCATACGCAAGCCCGGTCTCCTGTCTGATGTGGGATCGGGCTGTATGTGATTATATACTGCCCTCTATTGCAAAGCACAACACGTTGTGCTTTGCAGGCTACGCAGCAGCCGCCAAAGCCACATAGTGGCTTTGGCAGAGGGCGTATAAACGAAGCGCTTAGCGGCAC
>JAFPXW010000046.1 GCA_017394565.1 Oscillospiraceae bacterium
ATCGGAGCGATCCGATGCGTTTTTCTGTACTTCTCCGCCGACAAACATATGCTCAATGAAAATCTTTAACCCGATGCCAACAAGGATCAGTCCGCCGACAAGCTGTGCGCGGTCGCCGAGTTTTTCGCCGACACGTTTTCCGGATACGATGCCGACAAGCGAAAATGCAAATGTCGTGCAGCAGATCAGCAGCGCAGAGATCGCGATATTCACATCCGGAAGCGCCGCAAAGCTGACGCCGACCGCAAGTGCATCAATGCTGGTCGCAATGCCCTGCGTGAACAGAAGCTTCGGTGTGAGCGCGTATTCGCCAGAGTCGGAATCGTCACGTTTCAGCGAATCATAGATCATTTTTCCGCCAATATATCCCAGCAGGATCAGCGCGATCCAGTGGTCGAATGTACGGATGTAGCTTTCAAACGCCTTTCCGAGAAAAAAGCCGATGGTCGGCATGATTCCCTGAAAGACGCCAAAACAGACTGCATCTGCAAGCATCTGGGATCTTTTCAGGTTGACACAACTCAGGCCGTTTGTGATGGATACGGCAAACGCATCCATCGACAGCCCGATTCCGATGAGCAGGATTTCGAGTAAGGTCATGGTGCCTCCATAATTAGTCTTCAGGTGCCTTCTGCGAGAGGAGCGTCGAGTATTTTGCACGAAAATCGGCAAACGTGCCATTGTCCAGTGCTTCACGGATGCGCTCGGCGAGGGTATTGTAGAAATACAGATTGTGGATGACGGTCAGTCTGCCCGCAAGCATTTCATTCGCCTTGAACAAGTGACGGACGTAGGCACGCGAGAAATTGCGGCACGCCGGACAAGTGCATTCTTCGTCCATCGGGCGCGGATCCGTCTCATACGTCTTGTTCTTCATGTGGCGCATACCGCTCCATGTGAAAATCGTGCCGTGACGCGCATTTCTCGTCGGCATGACACAGTCGAACATATCAATGCCGCGTGCGACAGCCTCGATGATATTGGAAGGCGTCCCGACGCCCATGAGGTAGCGCGGCTTGTGAACCGGCATGAACGGCACAACGCAATCGAGGATGCGATACATATCCTCCGTCGGTTCGCCGACTGCCAGTCCGCCGACTGCATAACCATCAAGGTCGAGTTCCGCGATCTGCTGCATATGCTCCACGCGCAGCTTCTCGAACGTGCAGCCCTGGTTGATGCCGAACAGCATCTGCTTCGGGTTGATGGTGTCAGGCTCGGCAGCAAGCCGCTCCATTTCGTTCTTGCAGCGGATCAGCCAGCGTGTTGTACGCTCGCAGGAGCGTGCAGAATAGTCGTAGGGTGCCGGATTTTCGACACACTCATCGAATGCCATTGCGATCGTGGATGCAAGGTGCGACTGGATGCGGATGCTTTCCTCCGGGCCCATGAAGATCCGCTTGCCGTCGAGGTGAGACTGGAAGTAAACGCCTTCCTCTTTAATTTTACGCAGCTTGGCAAGAGAAAATACCTGAAATCCACCGCTGTCCGTAAGGATCGGGCGGTGCCAGTTCATGAATTTGTGCAGGCCGCCCATTTTGTGGATGACATCATCGCCCGGACGCAGGTGGAGGTGGTAAGTATTGCAAAGCTCGACCTGACATTTGAGATCGGCAAGTTCCGGCGAGCTGATGCCGCCTTTGATCGCGGCGGACGTACCGACGTTCATGAAGCACGGCGTCTGGAACGTGCCGTGGACAGTTTCGACCTGGCCGCGGCGTGCGAGGCCTTCGGTTTTCAGTAAGGTATACATAAACAAAACTCCTGCTCTTGTGATTTTTCAGAATATAGTCGTACTTTTTTATTATACCATAATTAACGCCAAAAGTAAAGGCTATTTTTGAAAAATGCAGAGAAAAAGCCCCTCTCCGCGCGGGAAAGGGGCTTTTAGGTTATCTTACCGGAAAGCTGCTTTCATTGATGACTTCAACGATGAGCTTCAGGATGTTCAGAGAGTCGGTTGCATCGAGGGTGTTGGTGGCATCCACGTCTGCATTCGCCTTTGCGGAACCATCCAGATTACCGGAACCCAGCAGGTACTTGTTCAGGCGGATGACATCAATGATGTCTACCTTGCCATCGAGGTTTACGTCGCCGTACTTGATCACCTGTGCATTGTTCTCAGAGGTCGGCTGCGTGGTGGGCTGAGTTGCCTCAGTGGTCGGCTGTGTGGTCGGTGCTTCAGTCGGATCGACAGAACCGGACTTCAGCGTCTTGACTGCGCTGACAACCGTGCAATCCTGCGGCCACCAAACGTGGATGTCGATGAAGCTCAGGTTGTCGGTGTTGTCATAGGTCAGAGTGAATGTACCACCGTTGACGGTTGCGCTCCAGTCTTCCGGTGTCCAGCCGCCGGGCGGATTGAATACGCCGTTTGCTTCGGTGCCAGCGGTTTCCGTCTTGAAAGTGACAGTTACCTTGCTTGCGTTGGTCAGATCCACAGACCAGAAGGTGTTGCCCTCGTCGCCGGTCTTCTCAGTAACAGTAGCGTCGGTATCAGAAACAGATACAGGCGGATTGGTGGTGGGCTGAGTTGCCTGAGTCGTCGGCTGCTGATCCTCGCTGGAAGGCTGTGTCGGCTGCGGTGCCTCAGTGGTCGGCTCCGGAGTTGTCGGATTGGGCTTGACACTGCCGACACCATCAATGGAGGTAACGGTGCTGCCGGTCTTATACTTGCCATAGAGTGCTGCTGCTGCGCAAACCAGGTTTGCCTGATAGTCGATCGCAACCTCATTGGTCTCATACTCATCGCGCTTATCTGCATAGTAGCCGGATGCGTTCGGGCCGCCGACCAGTGCGCCTACGAGGTTATACTTGTTCGGGGATGCATCGTGGCAGTCGGAAACGCCGGATGCTGCTCTGTGGTGGCAGTACTTCGGGGACTTGTCATTCCAGCCAACAACGTAGTTCTGACCGCCGTTTGCGCCGAGGATGATGTCCATCTGGCCCTTGGCCCATGTGGAATAATCCGCATTGGAGTGCTTGGAAGCGACGAGGGAAACGAACTGCATACCGCAGTTGTAACGTGCGCTGCCCCAGCCATCCATGCACAGATAGCCGCTGCCGTTGCACTTGCCGCCGAGGTAGCCATTGACCTTTGTCCAGTCATTGGTCACCTCTGCGATAACGCAGGCTGCACCGAGGTCAACGTTGCCCCATGCGTGTGCCCAGCCGAGATACTGTGTATTCTTGGACTTCGCATCGTTCAGGTACTTGTCCTCCTTGGTTGCAACATAGAGCCATGCTGCTGCCCATGCCTGATCGTCTGCGCAGTTTTCAGAATCATAGAATCCGCCGGTTCCGTCCTTTGCGCACTGATTGTCGCGGCAGGAGAAGGTATAGAGTGCCTTAGCGTAATCGAGGGATTCCTTATCACCGAAGTTGATGTAGTCCAGTGCGAGTGCTGCTGCATATTCAGCTGCAATATCGCTGGCGCCGGAGGTAACCCAGTACATCTTGCCGCGGTCGCCCTGTGCTTCCGGAGCGCCCCAGTAAGAATGGTCAGGACCGCCCTCACCCTTCTGATACAGGAAACGGGAAACATTGCCGCCGCTCATTTCAGTGCTCTTCTTGAAGAAATCCGTAAAGTGCTTGGTGATCGTCTTGAAGTGATCGGTCAGACCGAGGGATGCATACACATCCTTGTACTCATAGTAAGACCAGTTGATCGTCGAGCAGGCATAGCCCTGCGGCAGACCGAACATCACATGGTCGCCTGCGTCATGATAACCGCCGACTACGTCGTCGCTCATATGGCAGTTGCCGCGCCAGTTCATTGCGCCGGAGCTGGTGTCGCCGCACATATTGGCATCGTAGAAGTACAGGCTGTACTGGAGCAGCTTCGCGTAGTTGTCGTTATCCGCAGCCTTTACGGTGTCCTGCTTGGCAAAACCCAGATTTGTTCCGGAAAAGAGCAGTGCAGCGCTCAGAACACCGGATACGATGCGCTTTGCCAGTTTGCTTTCGTGTTTCATGAAACACTTCCTCCTTAAAAATATGTAATTGTCGGACGATCCGGAATGTGCAGCAGACCGGACCGGATTCCCCTATACAAGCGATCCGTCTTACGCAGATGACAAATCACCAGTATTCGATGTGTTTGCATATGTGTCGTGAAAATTTCACGAAACGTTCACATATCAAATAAATTATATCACATTTCGCATCATAAAGCAACAAAATTTTGATCATAATCAGCAAATTTAGCTAAACTGACAAATTCAAGAGAAGATTGAGTTTTCCAACTGTGCAGATTAGCCTTTCTGTGCAGCTTTTGCACTTGACTCATAGATGCGCGTGCGGTACATTCTGGCTTCATATGGTGCAAATTCAGGGGAACGCCCTGTTCTGCCATCGTAGTTGCATAGCACAAGCTGCAAATGCTTTTTGCGATACTCCGGCGGCAGGGTGACCTCCTGCGGACGGGACGAAAAGGAACATATCACGAGGTAGGCGGTGTTCCCGTAGCATCGCTCATACATGAAGATGCGGGGATGCAGAGGGCAGAATTCGCGATACGAGCCAAATAACAACGCACGGCTGCGCTTTCTCAAGGCAAGGCACTTTTTGTAGAAATTCAGGATGCTGTCCGGTTCGGCAGTTTCGCGTTCCGCATTGACGCGCTTATAGTTCGGATTGACCGTGAACCACGGGCGATGTGCCGAAAATCCGGCATACTTCCCTGCTGTCCACTGCATGGGAGTCCGCGCGGAATCACGGCTCGAATCGTGAACGCGCTTCAGGCGCTTCGACGGCGGTTCAAATGTGAACAGGCGCTCGTAATTCGTGCGGCTCGTCAGGTCCATGTACTGATCGATCGAATTGAGGCGGATGTTCGTCATGCCAAGCTCCTGCCCCTGATAAATGAACGGCGTACCCTGCAAAAAGAGGTAGCTCATTGCCAGCATCGTACCGCTTTCGCGCCAGAATCGCTCCGATCCGTAACGCGAGATCACGCGCGGATGGTCGTGGTTTTCGAGGTACAGCACGTTCCAGGAGCGTCCGGCGAGTGTGTTCTGCCAGCGCGAAATTGCCGATTTGAAGCGGATCAGACTGAACGGCAGATGGACATATTCCGTCATGAAGCAGTCCGCCAGCATATGGTCGAACGAGATCATCATGTCCAGCGATTTTGTGTCGCCTGTGAGGTAGGAGAGCGCAGAACGGACGGTCGTCATCGGGCCTTCGCCGATCTGGACAGCTCCGTATTCGTTTGCAACCTCGCGGAATTCCGCCATGTATTCATGGATGTGCGGCCCGTCCTTGTAGTGCATGATCCCGTTGGCAAGCGGGACGAACGGCAGTCCGTCCGGGAGTCCCTCGCGCTTGGAAATGAAATTGATGACATCCTCGCGGAAGCCGTCCACGCCCATATCCAGCCAGAAACGCATGATGTTTTTGACTTCTTCGCGGACTTTCGGGTTATCCATGTTCAGGTCGGGCTGCTTTTTGGTGAACAGATGCAGGTAGCACTGTCCGCGCATCGGTTCGTATTCCCACGCCTTGCCCTCAAATAAGGAATCCCAGTTGTTCGGTTCATCGCGCCAGATATAGTAGTCGCTGTAGGGATTATCGCGCGATTTCCGGCTTTCCTGAAACCAGCGGTGTTCGTCCGACGTGTGATTCACCACGAGATCCATCAGGACCTTCAGGCCAAGCCGGTGCGCCTTGTCCAGCACGCGGCGGAACTGCGCCAGATCACCGAAATCCGGGTGAATGTCGCAGTAATCCGCAATATCGTAGCCATAATCCGCATTCGGCGACGGGTAGACCGGCGAGAACCAGATGCCGTCAACGCCGAGGGCTTTGACATAGTCCAGCTTCTCGTAAACGCCGTAAAGGTCGCCGATGCCGTCACCGTTGCCGTCCGCAAAGGAGCGCACCCAGATCTGATAAAAGCTTAGTGTTTTGTACCATTCAGCTTGTTCCATTCGCCCTCCAGCTCCTTCTTGAGATCCTTCAGTTCATCGCGGACGCCGCGGAATCCCTCGCGCACGCCGTCACGGACCTCGTGATGCTTGCCGCGCAGATATTCGCCCACATCGGAGAAATTCTCCTGCATTCCCTCCAGATTGTCCAGCATGATGTCGCGGATCTCTGCAAATCCGTCCTTGACCTCGTCGCGCATCCCGTGGTAGCCTTCGTGCATCTCGTCGCGGATCTCGCGGTAGCCTTCCTTGACCTCGGAACGGACATTTTTGAAGCCGGACTTCACCTCGTCGCGAACGTTTTCGTAACCCTCCCGCACGCCGTCACGGACGTTTTCATAGCCCTCCTGCAATCCGGCAAAGCTGCCCTGAATGGTGTCCTTCGTGCCATGGTAGAGCGCCTTCGGGAAGTGGAAGGTATCGTACAGGCCGTTCATCACATCGGTCGTGAAGTGCAGGAATTTATCAGACTTGCCGTTGCGGCGCTCCTTGAATGCACCCTGCCGTTCAAGCTCGAGAACTGCCTGATAGCGGTCGGCTGCGGCGAGGACTGATTCCTCCCACGAGATATAGATCTCATCCATCGCGTGCTGTCCAACATCGTGCATCCGATCAAAATTCCTGCCAGCTTCCGAGAGCAGTGCTGCCATGGCGTCGGCATTTTCGTCAATGATAAAGCCGTTTCTGCCGTGGGTGATGCCTTCGGCTGCGCAGGAGTCTTTGATGAGGACGCTCGCCAGACCACAAGCTGCGGCTTCACGGACGACAATGCCGTTCGTGTCATAGGTCGAGGGGAACAGGAACAGATCCGCACGGGTATTCCAGGCACGAAGGACATCGCGGTCGTAGATCGGGCCTGTAAAGATCACTTTGCCCTTGGCAGGTGCCGGCGTGGACGTGTTCGTGCCGTCCTACTGCCGCACATCCAGCGAAATGGCGTATTCGCGTGTCGTCTGCTGCAAGCTTTCGGCATTGACGCCGCCGCCGATGAATACCATGCGGTAGTCCATGCCCTTGTCAGAGAGCTTTTTCATGGCATCGAGGATCAGCGGCAAGCCTTTATAATTGATGATGCGTCCGACAAACAGGAACATCGGTACGCCTTCCGGCAGGTCGAAGTCCTTGACGGCTTTCGCAACGTCCTCAGCAGCCACCCTGCCTTTAGCGAAGTCCACGCCGTTCGAGACCACGCGGATGTCACCCTCGTAGCCGAGAGACCGGAGATTCTCACCAGCACCGTGGCTGACTGTCCAGACCTCGTCACAAGCGGAAATGTTCGCGATCATGGCCTTGATCACTTCCTCGCGGATGTGTTCGGACTTCACCGCGCGTGCGATGTCAATGTCGTATTTGGTGTGATAGGTGAAGATGAGCGGCGCGTGGGTTTCGTTGCGCAGGATGCGTCCCATGATGGCGGACGCTGCCGGGCAGTGGACATGGATGATGTCCGGCTGGAATTTGGACAGCTTCGAGAGCGCCTTGAAATTGATCGGGTTGCCAGCACGGTACCCGGCAGCGATCTTCGGCGTATCCAGGCTCGAATATGCCACAACTTCATAAGGATAGCCGGAATAATCCACATTGGGATAGCGCGGTGTACCGACCATGACCTTCGCGCGGCCGGTTTCGGTCAGGATACTCGCATAATTGGTCACGGCAGTGGCAACACCGTCGATCACGGGCGGAAAGGAATCATTTAACAGTACGACATTCATTTGTCAGAACCTCCTTCTGGACAGGGATTTTTTTGGGGATACTTCTATTATAGCACTTGTGGGTAGGATTTGCAATAGGTGTACAGAAAAAAGCACGGAAATCAATTTTTGGGGTTCTGTTAAAAGAACAGACGTGTTTCTTTCCCCCAGCCCCAGCCCCCACCACCCGCAAAAATAAAAAAAAGGGGA
>JAFPXW010000047.1 GCA_017394565.1 Oscillospiraceae bacterium
CGCAGATTTTTCGTCAGATTGTACAGTGACGACGACGCGATACTGTATGTATCGCTAGGAGGAACTGTGCAAGATGACGGAAAAGATGGGGGGCAGATGATGTGCTGAGCCGTCAGGCGGTCTTTGTGCGGTGTTGCCTTATGTATGAAATGCCTTAGAACCTGTCTTACTTCGCTGCCGCACCCAGGAATGCCGCACCGATCAGACCTGCGTCATTGCCGAGCTTTGCGATGACGATCTCTGCGTTCTTCGGGGAATTTCTGGTGTAGACTTCGCGAGCCACGATCTCCTTGACCGGAAGCAGGAGCGCGTCGCCCTCGTTGCAGACGCCGCCGCCGATGCACAGCACATCCGGCTGGAAGATATTGATGGTATTGGTGATGCCGGCTGCGAGTGCCTTGATGTAGAAATCCACCACTTCCTTAGCAGCCGCATCGCCCTGACGCATCGCATCGAAGGAGGTTCTTGCAGAAACCTTGCCGCCGCGCTCCTCGGTGAGCTTGTGCATCAGAGAATCCGGGCAAACGTCCATCTTTTCCTTGGTCATGCGGATGAGACCGGTCGCAGAGGAGTACACCTCGAAGCAGCCGCAGCGTCCGCAGGAGCATTTCGGGCCGTTCAGATCAATGACGGTGTGACCGATCTCCGCGCCGCCGAAGTTCGAGCCGGCGTAGATCTTGCCCTCGATGATGATGCCGCCGCCGACACCGGTGCCTAGGGTGATGCAGACGGCATTCTTTGCGCCCTTGGCAGCGCCGGCTACATACTCGCCGTAAGCCGCTGCATTCGCGTCATTCTCGATGAAAACGGGCTTGTCGATGTGCTTCTGGATGAGCTTTGCCATCGGGGTGTTCTCGAAACCGAGGTTGTTGGAATACTCGATGATGCCGGTGGAGCTGTTGGCGATGCCGGGGGTGCCGACACCAACCCACTCGATCTGATCCATCGTCAGACCGGCGTCCTCGACAGCCTTGATCGCCATAGCCGCCATGTCATCTGCAATGGCCTCCGCCGGACGGGGACGATTGGTCTTGGTGCTGGCCTTGGTGATGATGTTGTAGTCCTCGTCCACAACCGCAGCCACGATATTCGTGCCGCCCAGATCAATACCGATGTAATACTTCATAATATTTCCTCCTATGATTCCGCTTTTTGCGGGATTTTACAATGATTGACAGATATCTGTTGCGAGAAACCGCAGATGTCCGGTGATCTCACCCGGCTGTGATCCTGCCGGGATGAACAGGCTTGCGCCCTTTTCCAGCCGAAGGCTGCCGCCGTCTGCCATTTGCAGGACACCGCTGCCGTCCAGCACCAGAAGATGCAGGAAGGATGCGGTATCTCCGCCAAATTTCCAGACTGCCAGTGCTGCCGCTTCCGGTTCCCAGAGGGATACATAAAAATACCTGCAATCCCCCAGATGCTGCACACGCCAGCCGTCGATACGGGCGGGACCGGAAAGCGGCTGCCTTTCGACAGGAGACAGATTCGTGACATCGAGGGCTTTTTCGATGTGGAGTTCTCTGTGTTTTCCGTCCTTGCCGAGCCTGCCGTAATCGTACACCCGATAGGTCGTGTTGGAATTCTGCTGCACCTCCGCAATGAGAAGCCCCTTGCCGATGGCGTGGAGCGTTCCCGACGGGATGAAGAACACATCTCCTGCCCTGACCGGAACGCGGTTCACCTTGTCGAGCAGCGCGTTTTCCTCGATGGCACGCCGGAAATCGTCTTTTGTGAGTTCCTGCCGGAAGCCGTAGATCAGCTCCGCGCCTTCCTTCGCGTCAAGGACGTACCACATCTCGGTCTTGCCGTATTCGCCCTCGTGGGACAGCGCGTAGGCATCGTCCGGATGCACCTGCACGGAGAGATCGTCGTGCGCGTCAATGAGCTTGATGAGAACCGGAAATCGCTCGAACTGCCGGCAGTTTTCCCCTGCCGCCTCCGGATGCGCCGCCAGGAACTGCGTGAGCGTCATTCCGGCAAATTCGCCGGATGCGATGACGCTTTCCCCGTCCGGATGGCAGGAAAGTTCCCAGCTTTCGGCAATTTTATCCGCATCGGACACTTTCCCGAATTCGCGCAGACGGTTGCCGCCCCAGAGGTAGTCCTTGCACGGTGCTTGTAATAAAAATGGCTTCATTCCGCAATTTCCTCCTTTTCCGGGAGGGCGAATTCCCGCAGGAAATCGTCCATACTGCCGTTGTAGACATTCAGGTCGATATTGGCTTCGAGCTGGTCGTCCTGTTTGCCGTCGTAGCCCTCCAGCTGTCCCTGATCGGAGTACTGCCAGAAGCTCCAGCGCACGAACGGCTCGATATGCACATCGCGGATCCACATCGGGTACTCGCCGAAACCGCCGCCGAGGATATAGCTGTAGTACGCACGCGGCGTGGTGTAAATGATCGGCTTGACCTCGTAATAGGCTTCGAGGGTGGTGAGGAGTTCTGTGAGGATGGCGCGTGTTTCCTTTTTGGAGAGGGGCTCGTCGTAGTAGCCGCCGTAGAATTCCAGATCGACCACGGGAGGGAGTGTCCCGTCCGTGCGTCCGACCGTTTCGATGAAATTCTGTGCCTGCGTTTCGCCGCTGGATTCGTAGCTGAAGAAATGGTACGCGCCGATGTAAACATCGGTTTTCTGCGCATTTTCCCAGTTTTCAGCGAAGGTCGGATCCTGATGGGAGCTGCCCTCGGTCGCCTTGATGAACGCGAACGTGACATCCTGTGCGGCGAGAACATCCCAGTCGATGTGTCCCTGATAGCGCGACACATCGACACCGCGCACCGGAAATTCCTCCGGGCTCGGTGCTTCGACCTCCTCGCCGCTGTTGTAGGCGCGGAGGATCGTGAATCCCCGATGGAGGCCGACCGTCAGCACCGTCAGAATGACCAGCGCCGCCAGGATCCTGCCCCATGCAGGTTTTCGTTTTGTTTGCTGCTTCATACTTGTTCCTTTTTTGCGCGTGCGGGAGCGCGGTTGTTTCTATATTGTGAGATTGATCGGCTGCTGCCGGCTCAGCGCTTCGCTCAGTTCTGAAACACTTTCTTCGCGATGTCCACTGTTTCCTTCGCGTCCTTCGCGTAGAAATCCGCACCGATCTTCTCGGCGTAATCCGGTGTCAGGACGGCACCGCCGACCACAGTCTGACACCACGGGCAGCGCTCGCGCAGGAGCGAGATCGTGCCTTCCATCGAGGGCAGCGTCGTCGTCATCAGCGCCGAGAGTCCGACCAGCGGCGCGTGGTATTTCTCCGTCGCGTGTACCACGTCCTCATACGGCACGTCCTTGCCGAGGTCAATGACCTGATAGCCGTAATTCTCCAGCAGGATCTTCACGATGTTCTTACCGATGTCGTGAATGTCGCCCTTGACCGTCGCCAGCACGATCGTGCCGCGGTTCACCGAGCCTTCCGAATGCTCCGACAGGAAGGACTTGATCTCCTCGAAGGCACCCTGTGCCGCCGATGCCGCGGAAATGAGCTGCGGCAGGAAGATCTTGCCCTTCTCGAATTCCGCACCGGCTGCATCCAGCGCCGGGATGAGCTGTTCATTGACAATGACCATCGGATCGGTGGTTTCGAGCATCGTTTTCGTCAGGGAAGCCGCTTCGGATTTCA
>JAFPXW010000048.1 GCA_017394565.1 Oscillospiraceae bacterium
TCGTAAGCCTACAAATACAAGCACCCCTGAAGCAGAGATCCGCTTCGGGGGTGCCTGTGTTATGGGATGTTGATCGTTTGTGTCGGTATTACTTCACCTCGGCGGAGAGCGCGATGTTCAGGCTCTTGATGCCGCCGGCTACCAGTCCTGCGATGACCTTGGCGCCGTCGTCATTGAAGTGCGTCAGGTCGGTGCCGCCTTCGATCACGGCAGCCATGTGGTAGCTGTACGCCTTGTCATAGCCAACGGAATTGTAGTGATTGACCATGAGCGTGTTCAGGTCGATGATCGGGCAGCTGTACTTCGCCGCAAGCTGTTTGCAAGCATCACAATAATTCGTGTAGCTGCTTACGAACTTGCCGTTCGAGTAGGACTTTGCACTCAGCGTCGTGGTCACAAGGATCGGCGTTGCGCCCTTTTCCTGTGCGCCCTTGATGTACTGCGTCATGTACCACTCATAGGAGCCCTCTGTCGGGCTGTTGACATTGCCGCAAACCGGCGCATAACGCTCCGCATAGGTCGATGCTGCGTCATTGATGGCGAACTGCACCATCAGGTAGTCGCCTTCCTGAATGCTGTCGAGGATCGTCTGGAGTCTGCCCTGATCGTAGAAGCTCTTGGAGGAGCGCCCTGCGATCGCGTGGTTGGCAACTGCCACGTTATCCGTCAGATAATCTGCAAGGAATGCACCCCAGCCCTGGATCGGGCCTCCGGCCTGCTCTCTTGCGCGGTCGTTATAAGTCTGCACGGTGGAGTCGCCGGCAATGTAGACAGTGGGCTTATTGGAGACGGCAGGCGTGATCGGATCGGGCGCCACATAGATGTCCGGAACCGGCTCATCGGTCAGCTCCGTGCGGAGGTAGTCGATGTTCGGGCCGCCGTCTGCGGTCATGGAGAACAGGCGGATGATATTTTTGCCAGCTTCCAGCGGAAGCACGATGCCGCGTTCTTCCCAGGTCGTCCACGCACCTGTCGTCAGGAAATCCTGTGCCCAGTAATCCGCACGGTCATTCACCTGTACCTTCATCTGACGGTTCGAGGTGCTGCCGTTGGCAACGCGCATGGTGCAGAGGTAATTGCCAGCCTTCGGAACATTGACAGAGAATGCCGCAAAGCTGTACAGATTGTTGTCGAGGTTGAGGTAACGGCTCATGGTGAAGCCTGCATTGGTGTCCTCGTAATAACCGCGGGCACTTGCCTGCTCGCCTGCGTAGAATACACGCGCACCGGCGGAATAAGCTGGCAGAGAGTCCTTGGCAAGGATATAGCTGCTCATCAGCTGGAGGTCGGTAACATCCGCAGAAGCGTCGCCGTTCACGTCAGCGACCTTGCGGGTATTCTCGGAAGGATCCTGTGCCGTCAGCGCACGCTTGAGGAGCGCCTGATCGAATACGTCGATCTCGCCGTCGCCGTTCAGATCACCGATGGTCAGATCCTCTGCGGTCGATGCATCTGTCCAGTCGAGGAACCACGTCTGGCAAGCATGACCGTTTTTGCCCCACTGCTGGATGTTTTCGCCCTTGGTAATGGAAGCATCCTTAACTTCAACAGCACTCTTGCCGGCAGAGGCCTTGGTGGAAATGATGTAGCTGCCGTCTGTCTGCTTCGCAAATGTGAACAGCTGTGCATCCGATCCGGAATCCTGCCAGAGTCCGACATTTGTGCCGTCGGTCGCCTTGGCACCGGCTACATCGAGGTAAACGTCTGCGTTTGCGGCGCTGATGATGCGGTAGTAGCCGTTTCCGTCGGCCACCGCTGTCCAGAGAGAGGTCTTGCCGGTGATGTCCGGCGTATCAGTCTGGAATACATTCGCACCGGAAACCGCGTCGCCGTCAACGGTCATGTACTGACCAGAGCTGCCGTTTCGCAGGAGGAACACCTCCGGCTCACCTGCAAGATTGGTACCAGCCTCCGCAGCACTTGCGGTCTTCAGCAGCTCTGCCATAAGCTGCGCAAGCTTCGTCGAGCCCTTCAGGCTCTGGTGCAGGTCGTCATCAGCTGCATAGTATTCCGTCATGGCGTCATAACCGCCGATGCTGAACCCGAAATCCTGCCATACCGTGAACAGGTCGAGGACAGGAACACTTTCTGCTGCGCCGATGGCATCGAGCTGTCCGCCGAACCATCTGCCGCCAAGCACCGGATTGCGGTTCAGGTCACCGTGTCTGCCCTGCTGCTTGACAAGGTAAACATCCATGCCCTTCTTCTTGGCACGCTGCACCATGTCGGTCACAACGGCTGTGTATTCCTCCGCATTGGAATAATTGGTGTCGTTGATGCCGATGGAAATGATGTAAATATCGCCGGTCTTACCGTAGGTTTCGATGGCATCGAACTGTCCGCCATTTACAAAGCCCTTTGCATACTGACCGGAAGTCGCCATATTGCGGACCACATAGCCTTCCGCCGGGGTGCCGGTAAGGTAATTGCCGATGAGCTATCCCCAGCCGTGCTGTGCGGTGTCCGCCTGATTGTAGTAGTTTGCAACCGTCGAGTCGCCGCAGATCCACAGATGCGGATTCATCACGCCCGTGGTGTTGAGCTGCTTGATCTCGACCGCGGAGATCGAACGCTGACCATTTGCGATGCCCGTCACTGCCTGGATGTTGAGCTGACCGTCCGTGACAGGAAGCTGTACGGTTTCGGTCGCGTTCAGGCGTGTCAGGTTCATCATCTGGAGCATTCCCTCCATTTTGATGGAGCAGCGCGGTGCGTTCCCGACTGTGACCTTGACCTCATACAGA
>JAFPXW010000049.1 GCA_017394565.1 Oscillospiraceae bacterium
CCATAGTAACCGAAATCACTCCGTTCCGGCGGCATTTATCCTGAATTTAAAGTAAATTTACGAATATACAAGCTAAATTTATATGTGAACAATATATGAAGTTAAGCTAAACCATCCAGCATTTGTGTTATCCGGCATCTGGCATGAATCCCCACGTCTGCGCATACACTGAACCGAAAGGAGGGGACGCTATGGAAGAAGTGATCGTGGACATCCCCACGGCGGAAACCGCGCAGCCTTGGGAACCGCCGGTCGTGGAGGAGCCGAAAGCGCCGGAAGGCTCGGCGGCGGATGTGTTTTTTCTGCAATACGCGGTGTGCATCCTGCTGCTGACGGCGCTGCTGCTTTTGCGGCTTTGCGATGAAAGCGCCTATCGCGGTGTGACGGGCGCATTCCGGACGCAGAGCGATGCACCGGATCTGCCGTGGGCGGCGGCATTTGTCGAGTTCGTCCGGAACCTGTGGAGGTAAGGATCGGGCGATGCCGGGTACGGATAGATTTCGGCTTCCCTGCGATGTTTGCGTTGATCTGGCTGGCGGCGCAGCGGGAATTTCTGCTGATGACCTTGGGCGTCTGCCTGCTGCACGAATGTGGCCACGCGCTGGCGATGCACCTGACGGGCGCCGGGCTTCGGGAGATCCGGCTTGGCGCGGCTGGGATGCAGATGCGCACCGATACCGCCATTCTGCCGCGCGGGAAACTTTTGTGCATCTACCTCAGCGGCCCTGCGGTGAATCTCACATTTGCGGCGATCTTCTGGCATATTTCGCTGGAGCTTGCGATGCTGCACCTGTGCATGGGGCTGTTCAATCTGCTCCCCTACCGGATGCTGGACGGCGGCGCGGTGCTGCGAAGCTTTCCGCGCTGCGAGGGCTTCCGGCGGATCGCCTGCATTTTCCTGACGGTCGGGATGACAGGCTTTGCGATTTCCCACGCGCTGCGAAATCCGGTGCTGTACCTCATGGCCGGCTATCTGCTCCTGTCGGAATTTCTGGAGCCAGACACCACAAAAAAGCTCCCCATCGCGTGAATCACGCAAACGGGGAGCTTTGCCATTTTTTGGAAAGCGTTTGTTACTTCAAAAAATCAGACACCATACTTAGCGGTCGCAACCGGAACGCCAGGGCCCATGGTGGAAGTAACGGTGCAGGACTTCAGGTAAGTACCCTTTGCTGCAGCCGGCTTTGCCTTAACGACAGCCTCGAGCAGAGTAGAGAGGTTCTGGTCGAGCTTCTCTGCGCCGAAGGAAGCCTTGCCGATCGGGCAGTGGATGATATTGGTCTTGTCGAGACGGTACTCGATCTTACCAGCCTTTGCCTCGGTAACAGCCTTGGCAACGTCCGGAGTGACCGTACCAGCCTTCGGGTTCGGCATCAGTCCGCGCGGACCGAGTACACGACCGAGACGACCAACCTGGCCCATCATGTCAGGGGATGCGATGACAACGTCGAAATCCATCCAGTTCTCCTTGAGCACCTTGTCAACGAGATCCTGACCGCCAACGAACTCAGCACCAGCAGCCTGAGCAGCCTCGAACTTGTCCTCCTTGCAGAAAACAACTACGCGAACCTTCTTACCAGTGCCGTTCGGCAGTACAACTGCGCCACGAACCTGCTGGTCAGCGTGACGGGAGTCAACGCCCAGACGGATGTGAACCTCGATGGTCTCATCAAACTTTGCCTTCGCGTTCTTGCAAACCAGATCCAGAGCCTCAGCGGACTCATAGAGCTTGGCAGCATCAATTGCCTTACGGCTATCAACATACTTCTTGCCGTGTTTCATAATAAATCCTCCTAAATTTGTGGTGACACCGACACGCTAAACATCGCTGTGCCGGTTAGCGGAAAGATTTTCCTCCCACTTTTCTTCAGAGCAGTGATCTGCCGGTGATCAGTCCTCTACAGTGACGCCCATGGAACGAGCAGTACCAGCGATCATGCTGATAGCAGACTCGATGGAGCTTGCATTGAGGTCGCGCATCTTGGTCTCAGCGATCTGCTGGAGCTGAGCCTTGGTGATCTTAGCGACCTTGGTCTTGTTCGGAACACCGGAACCGCTCTCGATGCCGCAAGCCTTCTTGATGAGGACTGCTGCCGGAGGAGTCTTGGTGATGAAGGTAAAGGAACGGTCAGCGTAAACCGTGATAACGACCGGGATGATCAGACCGATATCGTTCTTGGTTCTCTCGTTGAAGTCCTTTGTGAATGCCATGATATTAACGCCGTGCTGACCGAGTGCCGGGCCAACAGGCGGTGCAGGTGTTGCCTTACCTGCGGGGATCTGCAGCTTAATATAGCCAACTACTTTCTGTGCCATAATATTGCACCTCCATGTTTGTGGTAAAGGCGGGCAGTGCATGATGCGAATGCCCTCCCACGGTGAAGACGCGGTTGCATCTTCAGGGTGATTATCTTCCTAACTTAGTCATCAAGCTTGACAGCCTGATGGAGTGCGATGGTGGTCGGCGTATCTCTGCCGAACATATTCACCAGCACTTCGACCTGTCCGCCCTCGAGGTCGATGCTGCGGACGATGCCAGTGAAGCCATCGAGATTGGTTCCCGTCACGCGGATGCGGTCGCCGACTGCGTAATCGACCTCGATCACGCTCTCTGCCTTGGACTCAACGCCCATTGCTGCGACCTCTCTGTCGGAGAGGGGAGTCGGAACGGATCCGGGGCCTACAAAGCCGGTCACGCCCCTGGTGTTGCGAACGACTGCCCAGGAATCGTCGGTATAGATCATCTTGACCAGCACATAGCCGGGGAAGATCTTGCGCTCGACTTCCTTCTGCTTGCCGTCGATAATTTCGGTCACACGCTCGGTCGGAACGGAGATCTCCTGAATGAGGTCGTGCAGCTTACGATTTTCCACTACTTTTTCAATATTCTGGACTACTTTGTTTTCATAGCCGGAATAGGTGTGAATGACATACCATTTTGCCGCCTGCGACATAGTTCTGCCCCTTTCTCAAATCCGAATTTGTGGTGTGTACCAGTTTTAGCCCTGACTCAGTCCGATGAGGAACTGTGCGAGCTTGAGCAGGCCCGAATCCAGCAGTCCGATCACAACGCTGCCAATGACGATGACCGTCAGGACGACGCCTGTATTGGTGACTACCGTCTGCTTGGTCGGCCAGGTCACGTTCTTGAACTCGACCTTCAGATCGCGGAACCACTTGCCAATGCGCTGAAAGACATTGGGCTTCTTGGGTTCTTCCTTGGATTTCTTAGCCTTTTTCGTGCTTTTTTTAGTTTCTGCAAGAGCCTCAGCGTTGTCCGAAGTCTTCTTCTTATCCTTCGCCATTACGTCAAGCCTCCGATCACTTGGTTTCCTTGTGCAAAGTGTGCTTTCTGCAGAACTTGCAGTGCTTCTTCATTTCGATTCTGTCGGGATCGTTCTTCTTGTTCTTCTTGGTAACATAGTTACGCTGCTTGCATTCCGTGCAAGCCAGAGTCACTTTCACTCTCATATCGGCACCTCCTGATTCATTGACTTCATCCGCGCATCATGTGGCGGACGCATAGAGTTGTTTGCCTCCCTCAGCAGCGGGCGGGTTAAGAAAGCACAAAAAAATTACCCCCGCAAAGAGGTAACTATATTTTAGCATATTCCGCGGCTTTTGTCAAGGGGTTCCGGAGAATTTGGCAGAAAAAATTTCGTGGATTCCGGCGCGTTTGTGGACAGATATGACAAAAGGGAGAGGAGAAAATGCCCTGCCGGCGTTCGGCAGAACATTTCCTCTGTGAAAAGCCTTCGCTTGAAGCCTACTTTAATATAAATAATGGATCTGCTCAGCCCGTCTGGGGATTGGCGAGGTTCGAGTAGTAGCTGCTCAGGTACTGCGCCAGCTTGGCGATGAGCTGGTTCGCCTTGGCGATGCGGTCAGCGTTGGCGTAGATGCCGACCGCGGCTTCCTGTGCGGCGCTCCTGGCGTGCATGACAGCAAGCTGGAGCGATTCGGTCTCCTCGTTTTCCGCCAGCTTATGGGCAATTCTGAGATGTGCGATGCTCCGGATCGCGTGCATTTCGTCCGCGGTATCGCCGGCAGCCTCGCACGATTGCAGGATGTCATCGAACTTCTCCTCGCGCAGGAGCCGTTTTGCGCGGAGCAATTCGGCATAGCTCTCCGGTGCGGCAGTCGTTTCGCCCGTTTCGGACAGCAGTTTGTCCATCGGGATCTCCAGAACGCCGGCGAGATATTCGAGCGTTTTCATGGACGGCGTGGCGCTGCCGCTTTCGATCTGGCTGAGCATATTGCGCGTGATAAAGTTACCGACCACATCGCTCTGCGTCATTTTCTTGGCAAGACGAGCTGCTTTCAGGCGTCTGCCCAGCTCTGCGTTATCCATCCGATCATCTCCTTTTGGGGTATGCGTGTAAATCCCGTTTACTATGTTAATTACTATCATAGCACAAACCCTCACAAAAATCAAGCCCTTTTTGCAAATATTCTGTTTCAAAAGAAAATTTCATTTACTTTTCACGAAACGAAGGCTCGAAATTGTCAATTCTGTTGAATCTTACAAATTTGATAACTCGCAGTTGTTAAAACTGCATCGAAAAATTTATCGAAAAGCTATTGACAAACATCTCCAAATGCTGTATAATGATTTCAGTAAATAAAATTTACGCAGCAGATCACAGATCTGTCTGCATACCTTCATAAAGAAAGGCAGGGTGATCTTCTATGCAGGATTGGTGGAATACATTGACTCCGATGCTGCGTGTGCTGTATTGTATCGCCATCCCGTCCTCGCTGATCCTGCTGCTGCAGCTGCTGCTGACGATGATCGGCGGACACGGCGACAGCGGTGTGGATGTGTCGGACACCTCCGGACTGGACATGGACATCGGCTCAGAGGTGAGCGCGGACATTGACAGCGACGGCATCCCGGACATGATCGACGCATCGGATGCGCCGGACTTCACGGACGGCGGCAATCCGGCAGATTTCGGCAGCTTCCGTCTGCTGACGATCCAGACGATGGTGACATTTCTGGCGGTATTCGGCTGGGTTTCCATCATCTGCGTCAGCTCCGGACTGAACAGCGCGGCATCCATCGCCATCGGTGCTGTCAGCGGTCTGGCGATGATGTTCGTTGTGGCAAAGATCGTGCAGATGTCCCGGAAGCTCGCGGAAAGCGGCACACTCAACCTCCGCAACGCCATCGGCGAAACCGCAAGCGTTTACGTTCCGATCCCCTCCAAGCACGACGGCACCGGCAAGGTGACATTGCAGGTGCAGGGACGTTTCGGAGAATTCGACGCGATGAACGCCGGCGACGCACCCCTTCCCACCGGCACGCAGGTGCTGGTCACGGATGTGGTCGGGGATACTTTAGTGGTAGAAGCAGCGGAATAACGCTGGTTCATATAAGAACCTGTCTTCACAAGATGCCGCGGCAGCCTTTCGGCAGGTTTGCACCGTATCTTTGTCCGAAATCCTTGAAATACATCAAGTATTCCTGCGGATTTCGTCCTTTGATACAGCACAAACCTGCTCGAAAATCTGCTCGCACCCCTTGTGAAGACAGGTCCTAAAAACCGTGCAGCTCACTGCACACACCCAAAAATCGTGTGATAAAGGAGAATCATCATGGGAAACTTCGGCATTCTGATCGCCATTTGTGTGATCGCAGTCATCCTGTTCGCAACCATCGTTGCCATCCTGTCGCGGTACAGAAAGTGCCCGTCCGACAAGATCCTCGTGGTTTACGGTAAAGTCGGAACTGACGAATTCGGCAATCCGCGCTCTGCAAAGTGCATCCACGGCGGTGCGGCTTTCATTGTGCCGGTCATCCAGTCCTATCAGTACCTCGACCTGACGCCCATCTCGATGAATGTTGACCTGCGCAATGCACTGTCCAAGCAGAACATCCGTATCAACGTTCCGTCCCGATTCACGGTCGGCATTTCCACCGAGCCGGGCGTGATGCAGAATGCCGCTGAGCGTCTGCTGGGGCTGAAGCTCGTGGAGATCCAGGAACTCGCAAAGGACATCATCTTCGGTCAGCTCCGACTCATCATCGTAACGATGGACATCGAGGAGATCAACGCTGACCGTGATAAATTCCTCGTGGCAGTTTCCAAGAACGTGGAGATCGAGCTGAAGAAGATCGGTCTGCGCCTCATCAACGTCAATGTCACGGATATCACCGATGAGTCCGGCTACCTCAATGCCCTCGGTAAGGAAGCCGCTGCAAAGGCTGTCAACGATGCGAAGCGTTCTGTTGCTGAGCAGAACCGTGACGGTGAGATCGGTCAGGCAAACGCACAGCAGGAACA
>JAFPXW010000050.1 GCA_017394565.1 Oscillospiraceae bacterium
CGGGATCCGGCAGACCGCAAACACGCCCTGCGGATGCTCGGTCTCCGAGATGAAATCCCCCAGCGCATCCGAAATGCGCCATGCATCGGGAAATTCCTCTCCATAGCGTTCCCAGGCCGCTTCTGTCAGGAGAATATCGCCGGCTGCATTTGCCTGCACTGCTTCGCGCACAAGGCGCAGTCCCTCCGCCGGGAACAATTTCTCGGTACGGCGGCTGCGTTTTTTCTGGCAAAGCTCCCGATAATGGCTGATGATCGGGTTATTTCTGGAAGTGATAAGTGTTTCGCGTCCCACGCCGGCTCCCCCTCCTTCTCAAATTCGCAGTTGTTCTAAAATGCCAAAAACCACGCTCTCACTTTTTAAGGAAAGAGCGTGGCTCATTTTCAGGCGAAAATTACAGAGCAGCCTTTGCCTTCTCGACGATTGCTGCAAAACCCTCTGCATCGTGAATTGCGATCTCGGAGAGCATCTTTCTGTTCAGGGTGATACCAGCCTTCTTGCAGCCGTTCATGAAGGTGGAGTAGTTCATGCCGTTGATCTTAGCTGCTGCGGAGATTCTGGTGATCCAGAGCTGACGGAAGTTTCTCTTCTTCTGCTTTCTGCCGATGTATGCGTACTGGCCGGACTTCATGACAGCCTGCTTGGCCATCTTGAAATGCTTGCTCTTCGCACCGAAATAGCCCTTTGCGAGCTTGAGAGTCTTATTTCTTCTCTTGCGAGTCATCATTGCACCCTTAATACGTGCCATAGTTCTTTACCTCCAGTTACTTTTCTGTTCTCGTGTTCGTAGCGCTGCGCACAGCCTTTTTTGGCTTATGCGTAGGGGATCTGCTTCTTGATCACAGGTGCATTGGTAACGTCAGCTACGCCTGCGCCTCTTGCGATTCTCTTGCGCTTGGTGTCCTTCTGAGTCAGTCTGTGGCGCTTGTTGGTGTGCATATACTTCACCTTGCCGGTAGCGGTCAGCTTGAAGCGCTTCTTTGCGCCGGAATGAGTCTTTACTTTCACTTTCTTTGCCATGATAAAGTTCCTCCTTTTAGTGGATGCTTACTTGGATGCCTTCGGGGATATGAACATTACGATGCTGCGGCCTTCCATCTTGGCAGGCTTTTCAACGGTACCGTACTCGCTGCACGCTTCCTTGAAGCGGTCGAGCAGTTCCGAGCCAAGCTCCGGATGTGCGATGGCGCGTTTTCTGAAGCGCACGGACACCTTGAGCTTATCGCCGCCCTTCAGGAATTTGATCGCCTGATTGACCTTGGTCTCAAAATCGTGCGTGTCGATCGCGGAGAACATACGGATCTCCTTGATGGACATGACCTTCTGATTCTTCTTGGCTTCCTTTTCGCGCTTCTGCTGTTCAAAGCAGAACTTTCCGTAGTCAAGGATCCGGCATACAGGCGGCTTGGCCTGCGGAGCGATCTTGACCAGATCCAGATTCTTCTCGTATGCGAGCTTCTGCGCATCACGGGCAGACATTACGCCGAGCTTCGATCCGTCAGTGTCGATGACCAGAATTTCCTTATCCCGGATCATCTCATTGATCTGAATGTCCTTAGTTTCCTTACTTATTGCTGGCACCCCCAAGCATAAAATTTTTTTGAAACAAAAAAGAGTGCGGACACAGGGCCTGCACTCACCAATCTCCCGAATCCTGCCGTCAGACAGATACAGCGGGAAGTATTGACCGTTTCGACAACGAGCCAAACGGTGAGTCACATGATGTGCCTGCTTTGTTTTCGTAGTATATTATACCCCATCGCAGCGGATTTGTCAAGACTTTTTTCAAAAAAATTTTGGCAAAGTAACAAATTCGTGAAATATCTTTTATTGCCCTTGACTTTTTTTACAAAATGGTTTATAATATTGATGGATAATACTGTGACCTTTGCCAAAGTATGTTCACTTTTCAACATGATATTTGTAGCATGATATACGACACAGTAGAGATGAAACAGGATTGGAGTGCATTTTGATTTTGTAGGACGTAGGGAAATATATAGAAGGTGATTTTATGGGAAAAATCTCTGTGAAGGGCTTCACGCTCGTGGAAATGATCGTGGTCATCGCGATCATCGCTGCGCTCGCCGGCCTGCTGGTGCCGTCGATCCTCGGATATGTAAAGAAAGCTAATATCCGTGCGGATATGGCTAACGCCAAGATCATGCATGACGAAGTGATTTCTCTTGTCTTTACCGACACTGCGGTGTATGATACCAATTATAACCGTGGTCAGCTCCTTGGTCAAGTAACGCCCTATGATTCTTTTTATTTAAAAAATCCGGATGCGTTCACGCGCACGGTCAACGAACCGGACGGCACGACCAGCACTTATAAGATCCGTATCGTTGCCAAAATGGACGGTGCATCAAACGGGGCACGTCCCCATCGCTATACCTGGGATAAGGGCTCTGACGAATCTCTTGCATTCACCTCCGCGCTGAATCAGCTGGAGAATAACCCTTCTCCCGATAACGCACATCACTATGCGTGTCCGATCCGTAACAAGTCCTTAAATGGCGATCACCTGAACAGATGGTATATCTGTTACAGGGATGACAATAAGGAAGCCATCGAGATCTGGGTTGGCGATGCGGACAATAAAAGCAAAACCTACACAGACGGTCATCACAGCCTGTGCCCGCTTTACCGGCTGTACCCTCCGTGCGATGAATACAAATAGATCCATCAATATAATTTAGGAGAACTCATGTCAGAACAAACCATCAGCTTCGAGCAGCCGTCGGAACTGTCCGCAGTCCTCGGCAGCTGTGACGAAAACCTGCTTACCATCCAGCGCGAATACCAGGTCGTGCTGTTCTGCCGCGGTGCGGACATCCACATCACCGGCGAACCCGAAAACTGCGAAAAAGCCGCCGCGGCGCTCCGGCTCCTCGGCGACCTTGCCCGCAAGGGCAGCCACCTGACCGAACAGACGGTGCGCTATGTCATTTCCATGGTCGAGGACGGCGAGGGCGATTCTCTGCGCCAGCTCGACGGCGACGGCATCTGCATCACCACGTCCGGCAAGGTCGTGCGCCCCAAGACTGTCGGGCAGAAAAAATACGTCGATCAGATCCGCAGCCACACCATTACGCTCGGTGTCGGCCCTGCCGGTACCGGCAAGACGTATCTCGCCGTGGCGCTCGCTGTCCGCGCGTTCAAGGCGCACGAGGTCCAGAAGATCATCCTCACCCGCCCCGCGGTCGAGGCCGGCGAAAAGCTTGGCTTCCTGCCCGGCGACCTGCAGGATAAGGTCGATCCGTACCTCCGGCCGCTGTATGACGCGCTCTTCGATATGTTCGGCGCAGAGGCATTCGCGCGGATGCAGGAGAAGAATGTCATCGAGGTCGCGCCGCTGGCGTATATGCGCGGACGGACGCTCGATGATGCGTTCATCATCCTCGACGAAGCCCAGAATACCACGCCGGAGCAGATCAAGATGTTCCTCACCCGTCTGGGCGAGGGCAGCCGCATGGTCATCACCGGCGACGTGACACAGATCGACCTGCCGGATAAGCGAAGGTCCGGCCTGATCGAAGCGATGAAAGTCCTCAAAAACGTCGAAGGCATTGCCATGACACGTTTCACAGAGAAGGATGTCGTGCGTCACAAGCTCGTACAGGACATTATCAAGGCTTACGAGAATTACTACCATAAGACAGCTAACCGGAACTAAAAGAGGGATATGCCCCAGACGCTCCGGATGCTTATATATTTAAATATGAATTGGCGCGTCCCTGCACTGGCGTGCCGGCGCGGAGGATCGTCCTCCGGCTCACATTGGAAGGGAGAATGTTAAAATGCAGCAAACAGGAAAATTAAAGGTCAGCATCAAGAACAATCAGAACGCGGTGAAGATCCCGTCGGGGATCCGTCTGCTCATCCGCCGCTGCTGCCATGCCGTCCTCATTTCGGAGGGCTTCACGGATAACGCGGAGGTCAGCGTTTCGTTCGTTTCCAACGCCGAGATCCGCAGCCTGAACAAGGCTTACCGCAACAAGGACAGCGTGACCGACGTGCTTTCGTTCCCGCTGACAAGCGATGACGGCACACGCGAGGTCGATACCGAGACCGGCAACGTGCTGCTCGGCGACGTGGTCATTTCCATCGAAACTGCCGTGAAGCAGGCCAATATCTACGGACATTCGCTGTCCCGTGAGATCGGCTTCCTGACGGTCCATTCGATGCTCCACCTGCTCGGCTACGACCACGAGAAGAGCCCCCTCGACGAGCGCATCATGCGCGAAAAGGAGGAGTCTGTCCTCGAAAAGCTCGGCATTTCGCGTGAGCTGACGTTCACCGACTCTGAGGTGCTCTGAATATGACAAAGTCGATTTTCCTCACGCTTTCCGGCAGGACCAATGCCGGAAAGTCTACTTTGCTCAATGCCCTGGTCGGCGAGAAGATCGCGTCTGTTTCGAGCAAACCGCAGACGACGCGCACCCGCATCACCGGCATTCTGACACAGGGCGAAACACAGTTTGTCTTCATCGATACGCCCGGTCTGCATCAGGGCAAGACGCGGCTTTCCACGCACATGATGAAAACCGCGGAGACCTCTGCGGCGGATGCGGACGCTGTGCTCTATGTCATCGACTGCACCAAGAAGCTCCATGAGCAGGACGTGCAGATGCTGGAGAATATCACCAAGCGCAAGATCAAGTGCATCATCGTCGTTAACAAGGTCGATCTGCTCGATGACAAGTCGAAGATGATGCCGCTGATGCTCCGCCTCGAAAACGATTATCACCCGTATGCGATCATCCCGGTCAGCGCACAGTCGCAGGACGGTCTGGACGAGATCATGCAGGTGGCTGAGGAGCTTGCCCAGCCGTCTGTGCATTTCTTCCCTGATGACAAATTCACGGATCAGCCGGAGCGCGTGCTTGCGGCGGAGATGATCCGCGAAAAGCTCCTGCGCCTGCTCAATGACGAGGTGCCGCACGGCATTGCGGTCACGATCGAGAAACTTCGTGAGCGCGATGACAAGGATCTGCTCGATATTTCGGCTGTGATCTACTGCGAGCGCGAATCCCACAAGGGCATCATCATCGGCAAAAACGGCTCGATGCTCAAAAAGATCGCTTCCTCCGCAAGACATGAGCTGGAACGCTTCTTTGAGATCCAGGTCAACCTCCAGTGCTTTGTCAAGGTCAAGGAGGACTGGCGGAACAAAGAGGGCCTGATCCATAGCTTCGGACTGGACGAGGAATAAGCAAAATCAGCAATGAGGGATTCTGGGATTCTTCCAAAGTCTTCATTCCTGAATTTCAAATCGCTGATTCCTCATTTGATCGAATAACTTGCGCTCCCGCCGTCCATACTACCCTTAAAAGGGGGTGAACGTATGACGGCCTGGGAGAAATTTGAATATAGCGGCGCGGTAGCGGATTATCTGGCTTACGCCGCGATGAAGGGAATGGAATATGCTGACAGTGAAGGGAGTCGTGCTGTCGCAGAGGACGATCGGTGAACAGGATCGGTTCATCGACATCCTCACAGCGGAGTACGGCGTGATCGAGGTCCTCGTCAAGGGCGCAGGCAAGATCAGCAGTAAGACCGGCAGCGGTTCGCAGCTTTTTGCGTACTCCGAATTCTGCCTGAACGATAAGAAGAAGGGGGCGAGAATACTCAGCAGTATCTCGCCCATTCAGATTTTTTACGGACTGCGTTCCTCGGTTTCGGCAGTGGCGCTGGCTTCGTATTTTTCGCAGGTCATCGAGTTTGCGGTGCTGCCGCGTGCCGGCACGCCGGAGATCCTCCGGCTCATGCTCAACTGCCTGCACTTCCTCGCGGAAGGAAAGATCGAAGAAGCCAGGCTCAAGGCCATTTTTGAGCTGCGCATCGCGGCGCTGCTGGGCTTTATGCCGGACGTGGTGATGTGCCGTGCGTGCGGTGAGTATCTGCCGGAACGCTTGGATTTTTCGGTCGAGGACGGATATTTTGTCTGTCACGGCTGCCAGAGCACGGAGGAATCGCTCTCGCATTTCGTGCAGATGCCGGCGGCTTCCCTGCAGGCGATCCGCCACATTGTGCTGTCGGATTTTGAGAAAATATTCGCATTCCGGATCGGCGAACACAGCTGCGGACCGCTGTATCAGTTCGCGGAGGAATTCCTCGGCTACCACGTTGACAGGAAATTCCCGACGTTGGAGTTTTACCGCGCTGTTTCCGGAAATCAGACACAAGAAGCAAATGGTCAGGGATCTTGAAACTACAATTCCTCATTCCTCACTCCTAATTCCTCATTAATTATAAAGGAGAACCTATGCAGCCTTTTGAACAAGTATTAGAACTCGACAAGGTACTCGCCCGTGCGGCGGAGTTTACCTCGAATGAAAGCAGCCGCAGGATGATGCTCGACACCAAGCCCTCCTGCGACCTCGCAGAAGTCCGCGCGGAGGTCGGAAAAACCGACGATGCACTGCGGCTCGCGATGCAGTTCGGCACACCGCCTTTCACCGGTTTCAAGGACATCTGCGGTATGGTCACCCGTGCCGCTTCCGGTGCAAGACTGTCCCTGCGCGACCTGCTCGATGTCGCTGACCTGCTCCGGCAGGTGCAGTCGCTCCATAGCTGGTACGCACATTGCAGCGGTGAAGCCACCTCGCTCGATTACTTATTTTCGCTTATCACGCCGCTGGATGGCTTGCTGACGACACTGGAACGCTCCATCGTGTCCGAGGAGGAGCTTGCGGATGCGGCAAGCCCGACGCTTTCGGAGATTCGCCGGAAGCTCGTCCGTCAGCGCTCGCATCTGCGCGATACCCTCGACCAGATGACGCGCAATAAGACCATGCAGAAATACTTGCAGGAAACCACCGTCACCATCCGCGACGGACGCTTCGTGCTGCCCGTCAAGGCGGAATACCGCAGCCAGGTCGCAGGCCTCATCCACGATACGTCCTCCTCCGGTGCCACGCTGTTCATCGAGCCGATGCAGATCGTCGAGGCGAACAACGACATCCGTCTGCTCGAAAGCCGCGAGGTCGAGGAGATCGACCGCATCATGCAGAAGCTTTGCGCGGAGGTCGGTGCGGAAAGCTCGCAGCTTCGCCGTTTGCACGCGACGTGTGCGGAACTGGACTATTATTTTGCGAAGGCGAATTATGCCGCTTCCCTCAAAGCTGTCAAGCCGTCCATTTCCGACAACGGCGTGATCGAGCTGAAAAAAGCACGCCATCCCCTGCTCGACCAGCAGAAAGCCGTCCCGATCGACCTCACCCTCGGCGGCGAACACAATGCCCTCATCGTCACAGGTCCGAATACCGGCGGTAAAACCGTCGCCCTCAAAACGGCTGGTCTGCTCACGGCAATGACCATG
Organism: Oscillospiraceae bacterium; assembly: GCA_017394565.1. GTDB lineage: Bacteria > Bacillota > Clostridia > Oscillospirales > Ruminococcaceae > UBA3855. Next base: position 7,328 of record JAFPXW010000050.1, read on the forward strand.
TGCGGCTTGCTGATCCCGACGACGGACGGCAGCAGAATTTCCATCTTCCGGCACATTCTCGCCGACATCGGCGACAGCCAGAGCATTGAGCAGAGCCTTTCCACTTTTTCTTCACACACGACGAATCTCGTGGAAATCCTCAGCATTGCGGACGATTCGACGCTTGTGCTGCTCGACGAGCTGGGCGGCGGTACCGATCCGGTCGAGGGTGCGGCGCTTGCCATCGCGGTCATTGACCACCTGAAGGACCTCGGCGCCAAGCTCATGGTCACGACGCACTATCAGGAACTCAAGCTATACGCCGCGGATACGCCCGATGTCATCAATGCTTCGTGCGAATTCAATACCGAGACACTCAAGCCGACCTATCGCCTGATCCTCGGCTCGCCGGGTAAATCCAATGCATTCGCCATCTCCGGTCAGCTCGGTGTCCCGAAGTCCATCCTCGATCACGCACAATCGCTGATCTCCGAGGAAAACCGCCGGTTCGAGAATGTCATTTCCCGTTTCGAGGAAGCCAGAAAGCAGCTCGAAGCCGAGCGCGAGGAAGCCGAACAGCTTCGCCGCGAAGCCGAGCAATTCCGCGCAGAATGGCAGGAAAAGCGTGACAATGCCGCCAAGGAGGAGAAGGAACTCCTCGAACGCGCCTCCGAACAGGCCAGCCGCATCGTCGAGTCCACGAAAGCCCAGTCCAATGCCCTGCTCGACGAACTCGAATCCCTCCGGAAAGCCAAGGACAAAGCCGATTTTTCGGCGCGTGTCTCCGCTGTCAAGGGGCAGAGTTCCCAGCAGCTCCGCGATATGTACAAGACCGCCAATCCTGTCATCGGCTCGATTGGCGAGAACGGCGAATATGTCCTGCCGCGCCCCCTCAAAAAGGGCGACAAGGTGCTGATCGCGGATCTCCAGCAGGAAGCGGTCATTTCCGGCGAGCCGGACGGTTCGGACAATGTGTTCGTCCAGATGGGCATTATGAAAATGAAAATCCAGGTGTCCCGTCTGCGCCTGCTCGACAAGTCGAAGCAGAATCCCAACGCTTTGCAGAAAAAGAAACAGCCGCGACGCGGTCAGGTTTCCGCCAAGGTCGAGCGCAAGGGCTCGATGGAGCTTGACATCCGCGGCATGGCCTGCGACGAGGGCGTGATGGAGGTCGAGCGCTTCATCGACGGCGCTGTCCTCTCGAATGTCGGCACCGTCACGATCATCCACGGCAAGGGCACCGGCGTTCTCCGAAAAGCCGTGCAGCAGCGCCTTTCGCGCATGAAATGCGTCAAGTCCTACCGCAACGGTCTGTACGGCGAGGGCGAGGAAGGTGTGACGGTCGTAACACTTCGGTAAGTTTTTGAAGCTTTTCGATGATATTTAGGAATTATTCACAAATTCTTTATTGCAAATTGAAAATAGATTTGATATAATAAGATATATCCTATTACAATTCTGACATCAAGGGAGGGATCAATATGCCGCATCGCAGGAGAATCGCTGTTTTTATGGGTAATATCCGATTCCAGCCGTACCACAGCTTTATCGACGGCATTCTGACACAGGCGTTTGAACTCGATTACGACGTGGCATTCTTCACTCCCTTTACCAGTCTGCCCATTGACACGGGCTATCAGAATGGCGAGAATCTCATCTATTCGCTGGCACGTTACGGCAATTTCGACGCGGTCCTTTATCTGCCATGCACCTACATGGACGACAAGGCACGCGAACCAGTGGAGCATTACCTCGACGAACTATGCCAGCATATTCCGGTCATTGCACTCGAAAGTGATGATCCCCGCTGGCATAATGTCCCGATGGACGATTTCCATGCCTTTGCGCGGGTGGTCGATCATGTGATCGACGTGCATCACTGCAAAAAAATCTACTGCCTGACCGGTTTTCAAGGCATCCTGCAAGCTGAGGAACGCCAGCGCGGCTACCGCCATTCGATGGAACGCCACGGACTCGAAGTCAAGCCGGAATACGTCATTTACGGCGATTTCTGGAAGCCGGCCGCAGAGAAGCTCGCGGAGGACATCGCGACTGAAAGACTCGAACGTCCGGAAGCTGTCGTCGTCGGCTGTGATACCAGCGCGATCGCCCTCACAAACCGGCTGATCGAGCTCGGTGTGCGCGTGCCGGAGGATGTGCTTGTCCTGAGTTACGATGCGTGCAATGAATCGGAGGAAAATGTCCCGTCCATCACTTCCTACCGCCGTCCCTCCAAGGATCTCGGCATCCGTGCCGTGCTGAAGGCGCATGAACTGCTGACAGGCCAGCAGGAAGAGCCGGTCATGTTCGACACGGGACATCTCGTCCTCGCGGAAAGCTGCGGATGCGGTAAGAATTTCGCGGAGAAATTCGAGGAACGTCAGCGCATGATCCGCGATGTGGAGGAGTACCGGAAGCTATTTGAAGAAACACCGATGGCAGAAACCCTGAATGCTGCGCAGAATCTGCACGATCTGCTGTATCTCATCACCTGCCATTTCTACCTCATCAACGGCATGACGGATTTCTATCTGTGCCTGTGTGACCAGTGGGATGATCTGTCGAAAAATACCGACGATCAGACCGCTTATGACCACTACACGGACACGATGCACCTGTGCATCACCTGCTACGAGAATGACGCAGAGCTGCCGGATCATTACCCGTTCCCTCTGACGGAGCTGCTCCCTGCCCTGAATGAGCGCCGCCCCAAGCCGCGCGGGTATTTCTTTACGCCGCTGCACTTCAATGAGCGCTGCTTCGGCTACACGGCGATCACCTACGGCGCGGATACCAAGGGTTTCGATTCGCTGTATCATTCGTGGATCCGAAATGTCAACAATGCTCTCGAATTCATGCGCATCCGGAATAATTTCAACAGCATCAACCAGCAATTGTTCTCGCAGTCCATCCGTGATGCCCTCACCGGTATCTACAACCGTCAGGGCTTCAATCACTTCGCCAAGGAATTGTTCCAGAGAGCGAAGGACAATCCGGATACGCGAAAATTCCTGATCCTTGCCGCCGATCTCGACGGTCTGAAGGTCATCAACGACACCTACGGGCATCTCGAAGGTGACAATGCAATCACTGTCGTTGCCAATGCCCTCAACACCTATAAGCCTTACGGCGAGATCTGCGCCCGTACCGGCGGCGATGAATTCCTGGTCATCGGCGCTGCGGAATACACGGACGACACGCCGCAGAAGTATATTGATTACATCAACCGTGTGCTGAAACGCTACAATGCCAACTCCGGCAAGCCCTATAAGGTCGGTGCCAGCGTCGGGTATCTGATGCGGACGATCCAGCCGGACGACGACCTGCAGACGCTCATTGACGAGGCGGACGCGCGGATGTATGAGATCAAATGCAGACGAAAGATGAACCGGAAGTGACGCTTCCCCCGCCCCCCTAAGAACCTCAAAGTATAGCGCTTTCCCCCAAAAACCGGAAAGCGCTGCTTTGCGGATAGACAGACAAACTCCCGAAAACGTTTTCAAGAAAGATGGAGGTATTATGAGAAAAGCAATGCATCGCACCCTGACCGCGCTGGCAGCCGCAGCGGTCCTGGTGCAAAGTACCGCACTGCCTGTTTTTGCAGGCGAACAGCTGGGACAGTCCGACTTCAATGACGGCGTCGGTCTGCCGTGGCACATCTGCGAGTCCGCCACCGGAAAGATGGACTTCGCCATCGACGGCGGTACCTACAACATCACCGTCGTCAACCCCGGCGGCCGTTCCAACGGCGGCGAGGAC